>JBJEVP010000166.1:0-8336 GCA_051884475.1 Candidatus Spyradosoma sp. | reverse complement strand
TGCCCATGTTGTCGCCCGTGGTGCGGTCGGTGCCGTTGTTGCGCGCGCCCGCGAGTCCGCGGAAGATGTTTCCGCCGCCGCAGACGAGGCAGACCTGCACGCCCATCTCGTGAAGCAGCTTGAGCTGTCCGGCGAGGTTTTTCAGGATCGCGGGATCGAGCGGATCTCCGGTCTGATAGTTCTTCAGCGCTTCGCCGCTGATCTTCAGCACGATTCGCTTGTATTTCGGAGTCTTCGATTTCGTTGCGGAGGATTTTTTGCCTTTGGTCATCGCGGGAAAGTATTTCAAAAGAGGGGCGCAATCGTCAAACGCATTCCCCGTCGCGGTCTTCGTTTTCTTCGCGGGAACGGCGCTTTTTTCGGGAGCGCGGGGCGTCCCGGCGGTCGTCGAATTTTTTCCTCTGTTCGTCGCAGAGCTTTTCGAAGTCGTCCACGTCGTCGAGGTCGGAGAAGATTTCCGGCGGGAGCGGCTTTTTCGGGCGGTTCTTCGAGGCGTGAATGACGCCGCTGATCCACGCCTGCGTGTCGGCGATCGGGCGGCTGTGCAGGTTGAGGCGGACGGCGGCGTAGCGCAGGACGAGCGTCGCCAGCGCGACGACGATCGCCGCGATCGTCGGCGGAATGAGCTGGTGCAGGACGATGTAGAGCGCGCTCCCGACGACCGCGACCACGCCGTAGAACTGTCCGGGCTTGAAGACCATCGGCTCCTCGCGCGCGATGACGTCGCGCAGAAGCCCGCCGCCGACCGCGTTGATGAAGCCGATGCCGATCGCGACGGGAAAGCTGAGGCCGTAAACGAGCGATTTGTTCGTGCCGAAGACCGCGTAGAGTCCGAGCCCGAGCGCGTCGCAGAACATCACGACGCCGTCGAACCGCGTGAGCGCGCCGCCGAGGAAGATGCCTGTCAGCCACGCGCAGATGAGCGAGAGCATGTAGTTGCCGTCTTCGAAAATCGGAGAAAGGCCGTCCTGGATGCAGACTCCGTCGCGGATGAGCGCTCCGCCCATCGCCGTGATGCCCGCGAGGACGAACGCGCCGACGTAGTCGTAGCCCTTCATGCGGGCCGTCATCGTTCCCGTGATGCCGAAGACGAACACGGCGGCGTAGTCGATCCAGAGCGGCAGTTCGAGCGTTTCCGAGAAGAAGGACTTTTGCGCCGAGGCGAGAAACGCGTGCGCCGCTTCATAGGCCCGGGGGGCGAGCGCGACGCAGATCAGCAGAAGCACCAGAGCAGTGATGATACGACCGGGATGCATGTGAGGATTTTTCTGCGGAAAATTCTGCCTTCCCGCCCCGGGAAAGGCAAAACGGAAATTTTTTCCTGCGGGCGGAAAACGAAGAAGCCCGCATCTCTGCGGGCTTCTCAAATGGCGGGATGGACGGGACTCGAACCCGCGACCTCCTGCGTGACAGGCAGGCGTTCTAACCAGCTGAACTACCACCCCGTTGGCGGTAAGATTGAGACGCCGATTAAAGGGAATGTTTTCTGCGGCGTCAAGCGCAAAAGCGAAGTTTTTTTCCGGGGACGGCGATTTTTCAGGCGAAGGCGGCTTCGAGGGCGCGGCGGACGTCGGCGGGGACGGCCTTCGCGGCGCGCATTTCTCCTTCGGGCGAGATTTCGGCGAAGACGCTCGTGTGCGTTCCCGCGGCGAGAAGCGAAAGCGATCCGTCTTTTTCGACGCGGAGAATCTCGAACGTCCATTCGATCGTCCGGGATTCCGGCCGCGGGAACGCGGCCGGGCGGATGCGGACGCGGATGCGGTCGGCGTAGCGCGCGGGAGCGCGGTAGTCGATCTTCAGCGAGACCTTCGGCCAGCCGGAGCGCGTTTCCGCGGGCGTTCCCGCGAAGGCGGAGAGTCCGTTCCTGCGGAAGAAGTCGCACTCCGCGTCCTCCGCCCAGCGCGGGAAATGGGAAAAGTGGACGACTCCGGCGGCGTCCGTCTCCGCGAAGCGGACGGCGAAGTCTTCGAGCTGATGGAATTTCGGCGTCACGGGAACGATTCTCCCGCATCGGCGGGGGCTTGGCAACGCGGTTTTGCGGACGGCATAGGATAGCATTTTCTCCCCAAGAGTTTTTTTCTTGTTTCTCGTTTCCCCGTAGATAGAATCTGTTTTCGGGTTGAGGTGAACAGATATCTTGTTTCTTTTCATCTCTCCTTGATTTTTCGTTTTAATGTCAGTTATAACCCGATAAAAAAAGGCACGTCTCATGCTCGAAAACAATCAGTCGCAATCATCCTGCATCTTCCCTACCGACCCGATTTGGGGTTCTGTCTCAACGTCAATTTCTTTTTCGGGCGGAACACCTAACGGCCCCGGATTCGAAAAAAGTTACACATTGAAAGTTCCTGCCGGAAATATTTATTCAATTTCCGTTTCCGCAGATGACTTTGTAAATGTTTCCGGAGCCGGGATTTCTGCAGAATCATATTGGGATGCGCAAAATAAGTGCATCGTTCCCGGAAGTGCGACCTCCGAGTATGCGGAGGTTTCCGAAAATGCAGAAGATGTTTTGTTTTCTGTAACCTATAGAAATAACGGTGGACCGTATGTGCTTTCCGCGACTGTAACATCAATACGTTCGGGGGTTGCGAGTGCGAGATCTTCTTCGTATTCCACTGATACGAGTTGCCTGTTGCAATATACATACTCACTGAGAGAGTCGTTTATTGATCTCTTTATCAGTCAGGCGTTAGCGCAACAGGGTATTTCGACTCCTCTTGTGCTCAGCTGGATGCCGACGGCTGAAAATCCAGTTGGATGGACCGGAGATCCGATTCCGCCAACGGTCATATATTCTGAAGACGGCCTTAGTGTCAGGTCGGGGGTTAGTGTTGATCTTTCTTCCGGAAGTGCGACTTTTGCTGTCGATGTTTTCCGCAACGGAACGGAAATAGATTTTTCTGTCGGGATTCAGATTGACACCGAAGGGCGTGCGGCCGCCAGTGTAATATTTAAATTTTAATTTTTGTTGAAAAATGCGAATACTGCTTGCTCTTATTTCTGTTTTTTGCGCCGTTAATTTATTTGCGGCGCATGAAATTTACTATCGGGACGGCCGCGCTTTCGAGAAAACGTCGGAAGGTAATCATTTGGCTTACTTTTATGCGGAGAGAGGTTCGCCAGTCGGTTATGCTGTTGTAACGCGTTTCGGAAGTCCGATGGTGGTCATCAAACATTCCATGGTTTCCGGAGATGCGCTTCTCACTGCGCTTTCCGACGAAGAGGCGGATTTGGCGTTGTATTCGATTTATTCCCGGATGGATGTCGATGAGGTTTTGCGACAGATAAAGGATTACCCGAAGGACGATTTCAATGCTTCGTTCCAGATGCTTTACTTGATCGGCAAGCGTGTCGCCACCGTTTCGGATAAGAGAAAAATCATGGATTTTTTCATTGATCGTTTCAGGTTACGGCAATCCCAATACGAAGAACGTGCGAACGTAATCAAGTGCTTTAAGAACCGGTGGGACGAGTTTCGCCTCTTCGAAAATCCTTTGGACTCCTGTTTTATGGGGGTAGCCATGGAATATGCGAATTACTTCTTCGAACCGAAGAATTGGGCAGATATGAACAATGCGTTATCGCGTATGTTCTTGAATGCACATTGTATTTCTAGGCAAGCGGTAGCACGGGCGGGAACCGGGCGAATTGCACCAGACACAGAAATCCTTTACTATATTTTTGCAAGGTCGCTTTGGGGGCGGGAGCAGGGGCTTGGGGTAGGAGATGCCCGTCTGCAGAATCTGAAAAAAAACCTCGGCGCGTCGCATCCGGGGGTTCGCACATTGGAGATCCAGAATGAAATGCTGGCGGGAAATCTACGTCCGGAATTCGCACAGGAACTGCGGAACATCGTCGATCGGAATTTTGAAATGGCGTTTCCTGTCGCACTCGAATACGCCCGGCAGACAAAGGCGTGGGACGATGAGGCGTATTACGCGTATCGGTGTTTGAAGAACAATGTTTACGGGCTTCAGCAGCAAACCGCTACTTTGTTGGGCTATGATTCCGTATCATACTTCGACCATTTGGAGTTTTTGCTTGAAGGTTTGGCGCAAACGGACGCTCAGGCCGCGGGAACGCTCTATGCGTTTATTTCCGCGTTGCCGCAAACAGTGAAACAGAACATGTGGATTATGCGCGCCGAGAGAATCTTAAACGGAATTACCTACGACAAAGACGCAGCGAAAAGAGACGGGGAAGCTCTTGCGGAAAAAGGATTTTATGAAAACCCGAAGTTGGAAGCCCGTTGTCGGGAATGTTTTGAACTGCGCCTAAAAAAGAATAATTGATAAAATCATTCCTGTATTGATGGAGATTTTTTGCCGTGTGTGCGGCGTTTTCTCCGTTGAGAAGCGCGTTCGCGGCGATGCATCCGCGGGCGGCGAAGTCTTCGGGCTGATGGAATTTCGGCGTCACGGGAACGATTCTCCCGCATCGGCGGGGGCTTGGCAACGCGGTTTTGCGGACGGATTTTTCCGAGGAGGGCGTGAGCTTTTTGGGCTTTTCCCGCAGGCGTGAAGCGGGTATAAATTCCGGGACACTTTCCTTTTTTTTTCAGATAAAAAACACACCGAGATTCAAGCCATGTCGACAGAACCCGACCAGATTCAGGATCAGCTGAAGGCCGCGTGGAGCGGATTTGTTCCCGGCGATTGGACGAAACGCGTGAACACGCGCGACTTCATTCAGAAAAACTACACGCCCTACGAAGGGGACGACTCTTTCCTCTGCGGCGTTTCCGAAAAGACCGCGCGTCTTTGGGAAAAACTTTCCGCGCTCATCAGAAAGGAGACGGAGAAGGGCGTGCTCGACGCGGACGAGACCGTCGTCTCCTCCATCACTTCGCATGCGCCCGGCTACATCGACAAGGAGCTGGAGGTCGTCGTCGGGCTGCAGACGGACGCGCCGCTCAAGCGCGCGCTGATGCCCTACGGCGGGCTGCGCATGGCGAAGCAGGCCCTCGAAAGCTACGGTTTCGCGCTGAGTCCGGAAACGGAGGAGATTTTCAAAAAGCACCGCAAGACGCACAACGAAGGCGTGTTCGACGTCTATTCGAGCGACATCCGCAAGGCGCGTTCGGCGCACATCATCACCGGACTTCCCGACGCCTACGGGCGCGGGCGCATCATCGGCGACTACCGCCGCGTGGCGCTTTACGGGATCGATTTCCTCGTCGCCGAACGCCGCCGGGAGCATGACGAATACCGTTCGGACACGCTCGTCGAGGACGTCATCCGTCTGCGCGAGGAGATGGCGGAGCAGATCCGCGCGCTCGAAGAGCTGAAGGCGATGGGAGAAAGCTACGGCTGCGAGCTCGGGCGTCCCGCGCGCGATTCCCGCGAGGCCGTGCAGTGGACGTATCTCGGCTATCTCGCCGCGGTCAAGGAGCAGAACGGCGCGGCGATGTCGCTCGGGCGCGTTTCGACCTTCCTCGACATCTATTTCGAACGCGACCTCAAGGCGGGAACGGTCACGGAAGCGCAGCTGCAGGAGATCATCGACCAGTTCGTGATGAAGCTGCGCATCGTCCGCTTCATCCGCACGCCGGAATACAACGCGCTGTTCTCCGGCGATCCGACCTGGGTGACGGAATCCGTCGGCGGCATGGGCGAGGACGGGCGGACGCTCGTGACGAAGAACTCGTTCCGGATGCTGCACACGCTCTACAATCTCGGCCCGGCTCCCGAGCCCAATCTCACGGTGCTCTGGTCGAAGAATCTTCCGGAGAACTTCAAGAAGTTCTGTTCCCGCGTGTCCGTCGAAACGTCGTCCATTCAGTACGAGAACGACGACCTGATGCGTCCGCACTGGGGCGACGACTACGGGATCGCCTGCTGCGTCTCCGCGATGCGCATCGGCAAGCAGATGCAGTTCTTCGGCGCGCGCGCGAATCTCGCCAAGGCGCTCCTCTACGCGCTCAACGGCGGGCGCGACGAGGTTTCCGGGAAACAGGTCGCTCCCGCGACGCCGATCTACGAAAAAGACGTTCTCGACTACGACGAGGTGGCGGAGCGCTTCGACAAGATGCAGGACTGGCTCGCCAAGACCTACGTCAACGCGCTCAACTGCATCCACTACATGCACGACAAATACTGCTACGAGCGCATCGAGATGGCGCTGCACGACGTGGAGATTCTGCGCACGATGGCCTGCGGGATCGCGGGGCTTTCCGTCGCGGCGGACTCGCTTTCCGCGATCAAGTACGCGAAGGTGCGTCCGATCCGAAACGCGGACGGGCTCATCGTCGATTTCGAGACCGAAGGCGAATTCCCCTGCTACGGGAACAACGATCCGCGCGTGGACGACATCGCCGTCGAGCTCGTTTCCCGCTTCATGGAAAAGATCCGCAAGTGCCCGACGTATCGCGGTTCGCTTCCGACGCAGTCCGTGCTCACGATCACGTCCAACGTGGTCTACGGGAAGAAGACCGGAAACACGCCGGACGGCCGCCGCGCGGGAGCGCCGTTCGCTCCCGGAGCGAACCCGATGCACGGGCGCGACAGGAAGGGAGCCGTGGCGTCCATGATGTCCGTCGCGAAGCTGCCTTACGACGATTCGCTCGACGGAATCTCCTACACGTTCTCGATGGTGCCCGGCGCGTTGGGCAAGGATCTCGCGGAGCGCGAGACCAAGCTTTCGAGCCTGCTCGACGGTTACTTCGCCGCGAATCCGAACAAGGGCGCGCACCACATCAACGTCAACATCTTCAACCGCGAAACGCTGCTCGACGCGATGGATCACCCCGAAAAATATCCGCAGCTCACGGTGCGCGTTTCCGGGTACGCCGTGAACTTCATCAAGCTGACGCGCGAACAGCAGCTCGACGTCGTTTCCCGGACGTTCCACGACAGAGCGTAGTTCATTGTTGCTCGAAAGGCGTTCCCGTTCGCGGGAACGCCTTTCAAGATGAAGAAAGAAAAATCTCGTCGGCTTCTTCGCTTTTTTTCACGGCGCTTCTCCGCTTTTCCCGCGGACGCGCACTTTTCCCCCATGAAACATCTGAATTTTCTGAAAAAAACCGCAGCGGCGCTTCTGTGCTTCTGCGCTTTCGCGTCGGCGCTCGTCGCGGAAACGTTTTCCGTCGGGCTTTCCGGGAACGCCTACGTCACGAAGGCGGACGGCGTCGAAATCACGAAGGAGGACGGAGTGAAGAATTGGCGGAATCACTCCGCCGTCGTCAGCGTGTTCTTCTTTTTCGCGGAGCCGCAGAAAAAGGCGGAGCTCGCGCTTCGGGCGCGAGGGAAGGCGACGTTCGAGGTTTCGTGCGGGAAGGAGAAGTTCAAGGTGAAGGTGAGTTCGAGCGAATTCGTCGACGTGCCCGTCGGAACGCTGAAGTTCGGCGCCGGCTATCAGCGCGTGGACATTCGCGTGCTTTCGAAAAAGGATCGGGACGGAAAGGGCTTCGGGGAGATTTCCGACCTCGTGCTTTCCGGCGTTTCCGGAGAGATGAATTTCGTGCGGGATTTCGATCCGTACTGGGGGCGTCGCGGGCCTTCCGTGCATCTTACCTACGAGCTGCCGAAAGGCAAGGACGTCGAGTATTTCTACAACGAGGTGTGCGTTCCCGAGGGCGCCGATCCCGTCGGAACGTATTACATGGCGTGCGGATTCGCGGAAGGATATTTCGGATTTCAGGTGAACTCGAAGGAGGAACGGCGGGTGCTGTTTTCCGTATGGAGTCCGTTCGACACGCAGGATCCGAAAGAAATTCCCGAGGAGGATCGGGTGATTCTTCAGAAGAAGGGCGAGGGCGTGAAGTCCGGCGAATTCGGGAACGAGGGCGCCGGGGGGCAAAGCTATCTGCGCTATCCGTGGAAGGCGGGAACGACCTACGGGTTTCTCGTGCGGATTCGTCCTCGCGACGACGGCTACAGCGAATACTCGGCGTTCTTCTTTTCTCCCGAGGAGAAGGAGTGGAGGTTCATCGCCTGCTTCCTTCGCCCGAAGACCGGCACGTGGGTGAAGCGGGCGCATTCTTTCCTCGAAAATTTTCTTCCGGCGCAGGGCTGGCTGACCCGCAGCGTGCAGTTCACGAACCAGTGGGCTCGGGACACGAAAGGGGGCTGGCACGAGCTCACCAAGGCCTCGTTCTCCTGCGATGAAACGGCGGGAAACAAGGTCCGTCTCGACTATGCGGGCGGGGTGACTACGGACAAGAAGAACTTCTTCCTCAGGAATTGCGGATTCTTCAGCGAAACCACCGCCGCGGGAACGGAATTCGCGCGCAAGGCGCAGCGCAAGGCTCCGAAAATCGACTTCGCCGCGCTTGACGCCTTGCGGGAACGCGGCACGGCGGAGTGAGACTCTCGGTATTTTCTGTTCGGGAACGA
>JBJEVP010000165.1:0-2167 GCA_051884475.1 Candidatus Spyradosoma sp. | reverse complement strand
TTTCTTCGAAGCGCGGGAACGCGTCGGGCGTCCACGAGGCGCGGAAGCGCGAGCCGTCCGCGCGGGAAAATTCGAGCGCGACGGCGCCCGCGGGAACGTCGGCGACGCGGCGCTCGAAACGCGCTCCCGCCAGGCGCGCGAGCAGATCCTTCAGCGCGAAGAACGCCGGCATGCGGCGCGGCGCCGACGCGTTCGAATCGTCCGCGAGCCCGAAGCCGCGATGCACGAGCCGCCACCAGTACACGCGCGAAACGTGTCCGCTCGCGACCGCGAGCAGCAGATACCGACACATGAATTTCGCGTAGTCCTCTTCCGAAACGCTCGGCGGCGACGAGCGCGGCCCGCCCGGCTCGCAGAAGAACGCGCCGCAGGGCGAATACGTCTCCGCGCCCAGAAGCGGCCAGTTCGTTTCCGAAACGATGATCTTTTCCTCGTCGAAGCCGAACGCGCGCGCGACCGCGCGGTGCATCGCGCACTTGCCGACGAGATCGAACCGGCCCTGAAAATTTTCCGGCGCGCCGCGGCGGTCCACGTAGAGATGCTGCGAAAGCGCCGCGAACGTTCCCGCGGGAACGACCGACAGAATCCCCGGGAGATTGTGCAGGTCGAAGTCGATGCACGCCGGGCCCGTGAGGCGGACGCGCGGGAACGCGCGCTTCATCTCCAGCGCGGGCGCGAGCAGCGCCGCGTAGTCGCGGAAATCCCAGACGCCCCATTTCGAGCGGTTCGTCGCGTGCCCGACTTCGTAGAAGTCCGCGAACTCGCGCGTGTTCTCCACGGCGAAGGCGACCATTTCGCGCCAGCTTTCCGGCTCGCGGACCGCCGCGCGCGACTGCACGAGCGCGAACGCGAGCGCGTTCCCGCGCGCCCGAAGCTCCCGCGCCCGCGAGAGCGCGAGCTCCCACTGCGCGCGCCCCTTGTGGTGGTAGAAACGGAGCAGCACCGGCAGGCGCGCGCGCGCCGCTTCTTCGAGTTCGCTCAAAAGCGAAATCTGCGTCTCCCAGTCCTGCTCGAAGCTCGCCTCCAGCGTCATGCCGAGCGTTCCCGCGAAATCGACGGGCTCGGCGAACGAACGCGCCGAGAGCTCGCGGAAGCCCGCGCGCACGGCGTTCCCGCGCGTCAGCAGCGCCTTGAGCGAGCGCCCGAGATTCGCGAGCGGGCGGAGGCGGCGCGAGTTCTTCTTGTCGTGCGCGATGACCGCCTGCGCGGTCTTCTCGTCCCAAATCCAGATGCCGCGGTCTTCGAAAAACGTTTCGCGGCGCTCGCCGTCCGCGCGGCGTTTCCGCCAGGTCTGAATCGGGTGGCGCAGCACGCGCGTGCGGCAATGGAAGTTCCAGGCGGCGAGCCCCTTTTCCACGCCCGCGCGGAATCCCGGCGGCTGCGGGCAGCGCCCCGCGTACATGTGGCAGAAGAACCAGCGCAGTTCCGACGGCAGAAAAAGCCGCGCCAGGTCGCGCCCGCGCTGCGCCCACGTCAGCGTTCCCGCGGGGAAAATCCGCACGCGGTCGAGATCGAGAAAGACGACTTCGTAAAGCGGCGGCTCTCCTTTTTTAAGCTTTAAGCCTTCATCTTTAATCTTTTTCAGCCCGATGTTCTGATTGCCCAAGTCGCGATGCACGATTCCGCAGTCGTGAAAGGCGCGGCACTCGTCCGCGACCGTGCGCATCAGCGCGGCGATTTCCGTCGAAGGGTCGGCGACGCCCTCACCCGCGAGCAGGCGCTGCATCTCGCGTCGAAAATCCGTCAGCCCGGGAACGAACTCCGTCACGAGCCGGCTTTCGAGGATTTCCCCGTCCGGAGAAAGCGTTTCCGCGAGCGCGATCGGCGGCGGCGTGCCCACGCCGCGTTCCCGCAGAATCAGCGCCGCGCGGAACGCCCGCTGCGCCTTCGTGCCCGTGCGCTTCGCGAAAAAGCGCTTCAGCGCTCCCAGGCGCGGGAACGTCTTCACGACGACGCTCAGCGGCGCGCCGTCCGCGCGGCGGATCTCCATCTGCTCGACGCGTTCCCGCCCCGCGGAAATCACGCGCACGGGAACGTATTTCGAAAAATCGCGCACTTCGGGGACGCCGGAAAACTCCGGCGCGACGCTCCACCGGATTTTTTCGGAAATCAGCCTCTCTGTCCCTTGTTCCTGCACGCCCCGAAGCATACCGAATTTCCCATTCGG
>JBJEVP010000164.1:0-8396 GCA_051884475.1 Candidatus Spyradosoma sp. | reverse complement strand
GTAAAGGCGTTCCAGCGTGTCGGCGACGAACTGCGCGCGTTCTTTTTTCGTCATGCGGCGATTTTCGTTCCCGAAAAAAAAATCCGCAACGCGGAAATTGCGCGCGGGCGCTTTTTGTGCGAAGATTTCCGGCATGAACGAATCGGGAATCCTCACGGACGCGCTGCTCGTCGCGCTCTGCGCGCTCGCGGCGGGAACGCTCATTCTGCTCGCCGCGCTTTTCAGAAAAATGAACCGCCGCGGCGGGAACGAAGACTCCTCCGCGGACGCCGCGCTGGAAAAGGCGGTGCGCGAACTGCGCGACGACGCGGAACGCACGCGCGCCGCGCTCGAAAAAAGCCTGCGCGATTTCCGCGAGGAAAACTCCGCGGGAACGCAGCGCGGAGCCGAAGCCGTGCAGAACGCGCTCGCCGCCCGTTCCCGCGAGATGAACGAGACGCTGCACGCCCGTTTCGACGCGTTCACGCGCACGCTTTCGGAGACTTCGCGCGCGCAGACGGAGACGCTCGGCGCCTTCCGCGAAGCGCAGAGCAGGTCCGCGGACGAGACCCGCGAGGCGATCGCGCGCTCGCTCGAAAAACTCCGCGAGGAAAATTCGAAGAAGCTCGACGAGATGCGCGGAGTCGTGGACGAGAAGCTGCAGACGACGCTGGAAAAGCGCCTGGGCGAGTCCTTCCGCATCGTCGGCGAACGTCTCGAAAGCGTGCACAGGTCGCTCGGCGAAATGCAGTCCGTCGCGACGGACGTTCTCGATCTCAAACGCGTGCTCACGAACGTGAAGACCCGCGGCACCTGGGGCGAAGTGCAGCTCGGCAATCTGCTGGAGACGATGCTCGCGCCGGAGCAGTTCGCGCGCAACGTGAAGCCGCGTCCCCGCGCGAACGAAATCGTGGAGTTCGCCGTGCGCCTTCCCGGGCGCGGCGGAGACGATTCCGCTCCCGTGTGGCTGCCGATCGATTCGAAATTCCCGAAGGAGGACTACGAACGCATCGTCGAGGCCTCCGAGCGCGCGGACGCGGAGGCGCTCGAAAGCGCGTCGCGCGCACTCGGCGCGGTCGTCGAAAAATGCGCCCGCGACATCCGCGACAAATACATAGCGCCGCCGTACACGACGGATTTCGCGGTGCTTTTCGTGCCTACGGAAGGCGTTTACGCCGAAGTGCTGCGACGCCCCGGGCTCGCGGAAAAAATCCAGCGGGAATGCCGCGTGCTCGTCGCGGGACCGTCCACTTTCGCCGCGCTGCTGAACAGCCTCCAGACGGGTTTCCGCACGCTCGCGATTCAGAAAAATTCGGCGAAGCTCGCGAAGACGCTGCTCGCCGTGCGCAAGGATTTCGCGACTTTCGGCGAAGTGCTGGAGAAGGTCGGCGCGAAGCTCTCGGAAGCGCAGAAAAGCCTTTCGGCGACCGCGGAGCGGCACAGAAAGGCTTCGGAGAGACTCGAAAAATTCGAGGCGCTTGAAATCGGAGAAACGGAACCCGGAAGCCGGGCTTCCTGATTTCCGTTTCTTCCCGCGTCCGTCCTCAGCAGACGCTGTCGCGTCGGAGCTGGCGCGCGCCGATGTCGCGGCGGTAGTGCATGCCCGTGAAACGGATCTGCGAAACGAGCGCGTAGGCGCGTTCCGCGGCTTCGGCGAGCGTCGCGCCGCGCGCGGTCACGCCGAGGACGCGTCCGCCGGCGGTCGTGATCGCGCCGTTGTCTTCGCGGACGGTGCCGGAGTGAATGATTCCCGTTTCCGCGGGAACGCGGGAGGGCAGCGTGATGACGTCGCCCTTGCGCGGCGTTCCCGGATAGCCTTCGGCCGCGAGCACGACGATGATGCCGTAGCCGTCGTGAAATTCCACCGCCGACGGATCGAGCGTTCCCGTGGCGCAGGCGTGCATGACGGCGACGGGATCGGTCTTCATCAGCGGGAGAAGCACCTGGCATTCGGGATCTCCGAAACGCACGTTGAACTCGACGACCTTCGGTCCTTCCGCCGTGATCATGATGCCGACGTAGAGCGTGCCGCGGTAACGGATACCGTCCGCCGCCAGCCCTTTGAGCGTGGGCTCGACGATTTCGGAGACGACGCGGCGCTCGATCTCGGGCGTGACGACGTCCGCGGGAGCGTAGGCGCCCATGCCGCCGGTGTTCAGTCCGGTGTCGCCTTCACCGACGCGCTTGTGGTCCTGGCTCGCGGGGAGCATCACGTAGCGGTCTTCGCAGACCATGAGCATGATGGAGGCTTCTTCGCCTTCCATGAACTCCTCGATGAGAATCTCGTTCCCGCTTTTGCCGAAGCAGTGCGAGTCGAGCATGTCGTAAACCGCCGTGCAGGCCTGTTCGAAATCCTCCGCGATGATCACGCCCTTGCCGGACGCGAGCCCGTCCGCCTTGACGACGATCGGGAACTTCTGCGAGGTGAGGTATTCGACGGCCTCCTCCGACGAGGTGAAGCGCCTGCCGCGCGCCGTCGGGATGCCGTGGCGGACGAGAAATTCCTTCGTGAAGTTCTTGCTGGCCTCCAGACGCGCTCCCGCCTTCACGGGACCGTAGGCGGGAATGCCCGCCGCCTCGAGTTCGTCCGTCACGCCGAGGGAAAGCGGCACTTCTGGCCCGATGATGACGAAGTTCGCGTCCAGCTTTTTCGCGAGGGAAACGATGGACGCCGTGTCCGAAACGTTCAGCGGGTAGCAGACGGCTTCCTGCTCCATTCCGCCGTTGCCGGGAGCGACGGACACCGCCGCGACGAGCGGGCTCGCCTTGCAGGCGCGGAGCAGCGCGTGTTCGCGTCCGCCCGAGCCGATGATGAGAACTCTGAGTGATTTGTTGGGGACCATATAGTGGCTTGTGTGTTCTAAAAGCGCTCCGAAAAGCGTTGAAAAAAAAGGAAAGACTATCGCGGGGGAATTATCAATTTGAAAGTTCTCCGCGGGCGCCGCGGGGGCGTCAGCTCATCGTTTCCGCGGCGACCCGCGCGGCGGCGGACTTCCCGGCGAGAAGCTCGGCGAGCGCGAGCCCGAAGTCGAACGCCGTTCCCGGACCGCGCGAGGTGAGGACGTTCCCGTCGAGCTCCGTGCGCGCGCAGTTGTTCGCGGCGGGGATTTCCTCCCACGCGCAGAAATGCGCGGAGACGCGCCTGCCTTCGAGCAGCCCCGCGTCCTTCAGGATCAGCGGCGCGGCGCAGATGGCGGCGACGATTTTCCCCTTCGCGGCGAACGCCGCTGCGAGCCGCGCGGCGCGCCCGTCCTCGCGGAGCGCGAACGAGCCCGGGCCGCCGGGAATCATCAGCGCGTCGAATTTTTCCGCGAGCGCGCCGAAGTCCTCCGGCGTTCCCGCGAGCGCTTCGAAGGCGGCGTCCGCGAGCAGCGCGATTCCGCCGCGTCCGCGGACGACGAGGTCCGCCCCGGCTCCGAGCGCGGAAACGGTCACTTCGACGCCGGCGCGGCGAAGCAGGTCGAACGGCGTCACGGCTTCGATTTCTTCGACTCCGTGCGTGATGAGTGCGAGGACTTTCTTCATTTTTTTACTGAGGGGAAAAAAGGGCGGGGCGGAGAAGGTCGTCAGTCGGTCGTCTTCGCGCCTTCGGGAAGCTCCGTCACGAGTCCGAGTTCTTCGATTTCTTCGGGAGAGGGTTCGGTGTACGTGCGGTGCGCGGAATACGTGCCGGTCGCGGAATTTTTCAGCCAATAGGTGTGTTCCGCAGGCGTTCCGGCGCAGGCGGAGCAAAGAAGCGCGAGAGCCGCGGCGAGCGCGGGAACGGCAGGACGTTTTCTCATATCTGTTCGGGATTCTGCAGTTTCCCCCGTTTTTTCGCAAACGTTTTTCCTCGGACGCTTCGCGGGAACGACGAAAAAAAACGCTTGCGTGCAATCGTTTTTTTTTTGCTAAAAATGCATTCAGGAAATGAGACGAAGTCTGCGGGAACGTTCCCGCGCGCCCCGATTTCCCCAAAAATTTAACCAAGAATACATTATGAAAAACATCATCACAGTCGCCGCTCTCCTCGCCGCGGGAACGGCATTCGCGAACGCGGAGCTGACTTCCACCACGGGGACGGACGGCTCGTACACAAGTACTGGGGTCAGCTCAATCAGCGGATTCTATGTGGATCTCGATCTTTTGACTTGGAATCCTTCCATCTCAAAGGCTACGACGAGCACACTGATCTTGGACTCCATCACGTTCACCTCCACATCAAGCGCGAATTCGTCCAATTCTAAGTTCTATTCGGGGGAGCTCTATGCGTTCATTTATGAAGGGCAACATTCAGAAACTGATAGTGGTTTTAGCTCGCTTACCGCTGTCGCCCATTCCACGAATTCGTTCAATTGGAATAGTAATTCGACTGCAAATGCATCCGGTACGTGGCAGTTTTCTGATGTGTCGCTGGATTTGACGAAAAGTTATTCAATATTGTTTTCTTCTTCCGGGGACTCTTTCGTTGCCGCAAAAGGAAGTGGGACTAACGCGGAAGGAATTCGTTCTTCGATAACGACGACTCTCGAGACCGGCGTCACGGATCCTGCGGTGAAGGTCTTTACGACCAGTCCCTCGAACACTACGTTGAGTTCCAATAGCGGGGTTAATGTATCGTTCTCCGGAAGAATTTCCACCATTCCCGAGCCGTCGGCGTTCGGGCTGCTGGCGGGCGCGGGAGCGCTTGCGCTGGTCGCGGCGCGCCGCCGTCGCAGAAAGGCCTGACGCATAAATTTCAGAGCCCTGAAAAAGCGTTCCCGCGATTCGTTCCGCGGGAACGCTTTTTTTTCGACTTCTTTTTACTTTTATGACTTCCAGTTAAAAAAAAGATGAGAGATGAGGGCTTAGAGCTTAGAGGAACAGATCCTTTGAGAGGAGAGATTCGCGCGATGGGAATAGAGTAGTGGATAACGGATAGTGGATAATGAACAGGTGGAAGTTGCGCCTTTCAGGCGCGGCCGGTGTGCAGGGCCCTCCCCAAGTGCGCGCTTCGCGTCGCGCATGGGGTTATGTTTGTTCCGCCCCTTCGGGGCGTTCCCGCGACGAATCCGCAATCTGCAAGCCCCGACGGGGCGACGATTGCTTAGCGTAGGGTTTCAACCCTACGAAAACGGCGAAAACACGACGCGCGCTGTAAGTGCGCGATTGCGGGAACGCCCTTGCGGTCGTGCGACGTATTTTCAATCGCGCTCCTGCAGAGCGCATTTTTTCTGCATGGTTTTCGTAGGGCTGCGCGAACGAGTTCGCTTGCCCTACGCTAATCAATTCCGCCCCTTCGGGGCGTTCCCGCGACGGATCCGCAATCTGCAAGCCCCGAAGGGGCGACGATTGCTTAGCGTAGGGTTTCAACCCTACGAAAACGGCGAAAACACGACGCGCGCTGTAAGTGCGCGATTGCGGGAACGCCCTTGCGGTCGTGCGACGTATTTTCAATCGCGCTCCTGCAGAGCGCATTTTTTCTGCATGGTTTTCGTAGGGCTGCGCGAACGAGTTCGCTTGCCCTACGCTGATCAATTCCGCCCCCTTCGGGGCGTTCCCGCGACGGATCCGCAATCTGCAAGCCCCGAAGGGGCGACGATTGCTTAGCGTAGGGTTTCAACCCTACGTAACCGGCGAAAACACGACGCGCGCTGTAAGTGCGCGATTGCGGGAACGCCCTTGCGGTCGTGCGACGTATTTTCAATCGCGCTCCTGCAGAGCGCATTTTTTCTGCATGGTTTTCGTAGGGCTGCGCGAACGAGTTCGCTTGCCCTACGCTAATCAATTCCGCCCCTTCGGGGCGTTCCCGCGACGGATTCGCAATCTGCAAGCCCCGACGGGGCGACGATTGCTTAGCGTAGGGTTTCAACCCTACGTAACCGGCGAAAACACGACGCGCGCTGTAAGTGCGCGATTGCGGGAACGCCCTTGCGGTCGTGCGACGTATTTTCAATCGCGCTCCTGCAGAGCGCATTTTTTCTGCATGGTTTTCGTAGGGCTGCGCGAACGAGTTCGCTTGCCCTACGCTAATCAATTCCGCCCCTTCGGGGCTCGGGGGCGAAAGCGTTCCCGCGAACCGGGTTTCTCTGGCGCGGAACGCCGTTCCCGCTTTTTCTGCTTTCCGCGGAGGAGGAAACCCTATTTCATTTACGGGAACGGCCAACCTCATCACGAATCAGAACCATGTCAGATTTCATCAACCGCCAAATCATCAACGCGCTGAATCAGAAGTTCGGCGACATCGGACAAGTGGACGACCTTTCGTTCTCCCGGGACTCCGTTTCCGTGACGCTCAGTCTGGCGGGCGAGCCCTCGCCCGTGACGCTTGAGGCGGCGGGGCTGGCGTGGAACGTCTCCGACGGGAAAATGAATCTGTATTTTTCCGAACTTCGCTGTCCCGAAAAGCGCTGGGTGCAGGAAATCTTCAAGGTCGTCGCGGAAAAGACCGGGCGCGTGGTCTCGTTTCCCGACAGTCTGAAGCTGATGCCGCTGAAGATGCTGCTTCAGAAGAAGCGCGACTGAGCGCGCGCCGCGTTCCGTTTTCTTTTTCGTGTTCCCGCCGGAGACAGAAGATTCGCGTTCCCGCCTCGCCGCCGCGTTCGACGAGGCCCGGAAGAGCGGGGCGGAAATGCTCTCGACGGCCTTTCCGAGTCTGCCCGCGCGGGCGTTCGATTCGCTCGCCTGCTCCGGGAGCGCCGCGCTCCGGTTTCTTTTCGAGCATCGAGGGTCGGGAACGGCGCTCGCCGCGTGGGATTTCCGCGCGGAGCCGCCGGCGTCGTTCGCGCGCGGGATTTCCGCCTTCAAAAAGAATCTTCCTTCGCGCCGCGCCGTGCTCGCGCTCGACGGCGGGCGCGCGGAAACCGTTCCCGCGCCGAAAATCTTCGTCGCGGGGGCGTTCGGGAAAGACGCGCTTTCGCGCGCGGAGATTCCCGTCTGGCAGATTTCCCGCGGGAACGGCGCGACGCGGATTTCCTCGCACGTCTTTCTCGCGGACGCGCCGTCGTCGGCGCTCGCCGCGGAGACGCTCGCGCGCGAGTTCGACGCGCTGCGGGCGCTCGCGGGAACGCCGCCTCCGCGCCCGCCGCTGCCGGAAATCGTCCCGGTCTCGGAGCCCGGCGGGGGCGACGTCTATCTCGCCGGCGTCGGGCGCGCCGTCGAGGCGATACGCGCGGGGCGCTTCCGCAAGATAGTGCTCGCCCGGACGAAGGACTTCGCCTTTTCTCCGGATGAGGAATTTCCGTCGGGAACTTTCGTCTCCCTGCTGCGGGAACGCTTCGCCGAAAGCGGCTGCACGATTTTCTTCGCGCGGGCGAATTTTCCCGGAGAGGCTCCGGAGACGGCGCTCGTCGGCGCCACGCCGGAGACGCTTCTGCGGGTCTCCGGGGGCGCGCTCGCGACGGAGGCGCTCGCGGGAACGCTTCCGAGACGATGTTCCGCGGGCGACGCGGACGACGAGGCCTCGGTCCGGGCGCTGCTCGCGGACGAGAAGGAGCGGCGCGAGCACGCGTTCGTCGTCGATTTCATCGCGGAAAAGCTGCGCGCGCTCGGAATGACTCCCCGCGTTCCCGCGCGGCCTCTGACGCTGCGCCTGCCCAACGTCTTTCACCTGCGCACGCCGATGGAGGCGGACGTTCCCGCCGGGCTCGGCGTGGCGGAAATCGCCGACGCGCTGCATCCCACGCCCGCGATGTGCGGCGTTCCCGCGGACGCCGCGGAGCGCTTCATCGAGGAGACGGAGCCTTTTTCCCGCGGACGGTTTTCCGCGCCCGTGGGCTTTTTCGACGCCTCGGGCGACGGGAGCTTCGCCGTGGCGATACGCTGCGCGAAAATCGGGCGCGGCGAGATTCGGCTCTACGCGGGCGCGGGAATCGTCGCCGACAGCGTTCCCGCGGCGGAGTTCGCCGAAACCGAGGCCAAGATTTCCGCGACGGCTTCCCTGCTCGGCCGATGACGCGGAAACCCGCGCGGGCGGGAACGCTTTTTTTCCGAAAAGATTGCGCGGGGGCGGGGCGGGTGCTTTAATGCGGATTTCCAAAATTTTCCTCCAAATGATTTCGCAAGACATCCGCACACATCACACGCTCGCCTGCATCTGGGATTTCGACAAGACGCTGACCCCGGGCTACATGCAGACGCCGCTGTTTCGCGAATACGGCATCGACGAGGCGACGTTTTGGACGGAGGTGAACCGCCTGCCCGAAATCTACGCGCGGCAGGGAATCCACGTGTCCAAGGACACGGTCTATCTGAACCACCTGCTCAGCTGCGTGAAGAACGGGCCGCTCAAGGGGCTTTCCAACAGAAAGCTGCGCGAGCTCGGCGCGCGCATAGAGCTCTGCCCGGGCGTTCCCGCCGTGTTCGACGAGCTGCGCGCCTACGCGAAGAAGATCGGCGAGGAGTTCAGTCTCGACATCGATCTCGAGCACTACATCGTGAGCACCGGCCTCGCGGAGATG
>JBJEVP010000163.1:0-2175 GCA_051884475.1 Candidatus Spyradosoma sp. | reverse complement strand
TCAGGTTTTCCGTCAGCGTCGCGTCGCAGTCGGCGGGCGTCCAGCTCTGCGGAAGCGGCGTCGCCGTTCCCGCGGGCGCGACGACGTTCCCGCGGATCTCCACGTCGCGGCAGCGCAGGAAGCGGAACGGCCGGCGCCCCCAGCCGGCGTGATTCGCGTTGTAGCGGACGCGGTTGTTCACGAAGCGCAGGTTTTCCGTCGAAATCGCGAAGAGCAGCGGCACGTCGAACGTGTCGAAATCGTTGTCCTCGATCACGACGTTGCGGTGATAAAACCGCTTCTGCTCGCCGAGCTTTCTCACTTCCGGATAAATCGAAATCAGCGCCTCCGTGAACTGGAAGACCGACGTCAGATTGTCGATGAACCTGTTCCCGCGGATGACGACGTCCTCGCACGGGCCGCTTTCGTACCAGCCCTGCGCGTCGCCCGCGAGCAGAATCGCCGAGCCCGCGACGTCGCGGAAGACGTTGTTTTCCACGACGACCTTTTTCGGCGTCGTGAACAGCGCCCCGCGCGCGCGGTTGTTCCGCACGACGTTCCCGCGGAAGACCACCGCGCACTGGAAATCCGCGTTCTCGACCGCGTCGCCCGGACCGTATCCGGCGGGAACGTCTTCCGCGAGCGTGACGAGCAGCTCGCGCGCGGAAAGTTTTCTGACCGCCGCGACCTTGACTTCCGGCCCCTGTTCCAGCGTCGGCCCCTTGATGAAGCGCAGCGTGTCGCCCGGCATGAAGACTTCGAAGCCGACCGCCTGCCCGTGCATGAATCGGCAGCGGAGCCGGTTCTTCGCGGGAACGGCCTCGACGCCGAGGCAGGTCGAGTGCACGTTGATCGCGTCGTCCATCATCGTTTCGAAAAACGCGTTCTCGACCGTCACGACGCCGGCGACGTTCGAGAAGTGCGTCGCGTCCGCGGACGCCGAATAGACGCGCCCGGTCTCCGGCCGCGGGAAGACGCCCGCCGTCTTGTCCTCCGCCTTGCCGGAGCCGACGAAGCGGACGTTTTCCGAGCGCTGGGCGAGGAGCGTCATGCCGAAGCTCGAATGGATGGAGACGTCGCGGAGCTCGGTGTTTTTCGCGCGGTAGATGACGCAAGCCGGGTGCGGGCGGTCCCACGAGCGCAGCGTGAGCGTGTCGCCGACCGCCGCGCCCGCGCCGACCTCGGAGAAATCCTTGGCGAGCGCGAGCGTGCCGTCGGCGCGTTTTTCGGCCTCGCCGCCGAAGACGATGTCCGCCGTGCGTTCGACGATGTTCTTCGAGCCCGCGCGGAACGCGATCGCGCTGCCGACGCCGCGCGTCCAGCCTTCGCCGATGAAGCGCAGGCGGCCGTTCTCGATCGTGTACGGGAACGCCTTTTCGTCGACGGAGACGATCGTTTTCCCGTTTTCGAATCCGAGGATTTTCGCTTCGGAATACATCGGGCGCGCGTAGTCGAGACGCACGCCTTCGAGCGTCACGTTCTCGCAGTCCATGAAGAGCACGGCGAGGCTCTGCCCGTGGAAGACGAACGTCGAGCCGTTGCCCCGGATTTTCAGGTTGCGCAGATCGACGAGCGGAATCTGCACCGGATGAATCGCCGGCTGGTCGTGATTCGAAATGTGGAAGGAAAGCTCGAGCGCGTTCTCGCGGAAGAAATGGTACTCGCCCTTTTCGAGGACGAGCTCCCGCGCACGGCGGTCGCGCGCCGCGTTCAGCGCTTTGCGGAGCGCCGCCGTCTGGTCTTTTCCCGTGCCGGGAACGAGCCCGAACTCGCGCGCGTCGAGACGATCCCCGCCGTCGCCGAAGCGGCCGAAAAGGCGGGTTTCCCACTTCAGGTCCGCCCAGTCCGCGTGGTCGCAGACGTCGTCGCCGCCGGCGAGCGTGAGCAGGTAGAGCTTCTCCGCGTGCCGCGGAATCTTCACGGAAAAACGCTTCGCGGGCTCGCCGGGCCGCATCACGCCGGACGACCAAAGCACCTCCGTTCCCGAAAGCACGCGGAACTCCGCGCCGTCGCCGCGCCCGCCCGCCTCGTCGTCGATGCCGCACGCGCCGAGCAGCCGCGCCGCGCGCATGTCTCCCCCGAAACTTCCCTCCGGCGGCACGTCGAGCGGAATCATCGACGTCGCGTGCGTGCCGATTCCGCGCGCGAAGGTCGTTCCCGCGATGCGGAGCGGATTGCCTTCGACGGAAGCGTCGA
>JBJEVP010000162.1:0-2181 GCA_051884475.1 Candidatus Spyradosoma sp. | reverse complement strand
CGGCGCCTGCGCGGGAGCGGCGCGCTGATGCGCCTGAAGCGCTTTCTGCGCTTCCGCCGCCAGGCGAAGATCTACCGCGCGAACGCCGCCGTCTGCGCGGCGACCGTGCTGCTTTCGGAGAGCTTCCTTCCGGGCTTCCTGAAGCATTTCCCGAAGGGCGCCGCGCCGCGCGCGCTCGCGATTCCGAACCCGTCCGCCTACGAGGGCGTTCCCGTCGATTTCGCGGCGAAGAAAAAGGAGCTGCTCTTCGTCGGGCGCATGGAGACGCGCGTGAAGCAGCCGCAGCTGCTTCTGGACGCGTGGCGGAAAATTCAGGAGCGCTTTCCCGAATGGCGTCTGCGCATGGTCGGCGGCGGGTTCGATTTCGACGCGGTGAAGGCGCACGCGGCGCGCCTCGGCGTCGAGCGCGTGAGCTTCGAGGGCTTCCGCGCGCCCGCGCCCTTTTACCGCGATGCCGCGATTTTCTGCATGACGAGCGCCTACGAGGGCTTCCCGAACGTGCTCGTCGAAGCGGCGAATTTCGGCTGTGTGCTCGTCGCGTTCGATTCGTTCGCCGCCGTGCGCGACATCATTTCCGACGGCGAGAACGGCGTGCTCGTTCCTGCGTTCGACACGGAGAAATACGCGGAGACGCTCGCGCGGCTGATGAGCGACGCCGCCCTGCGGGAACGCCTCGCGCGCGCCGCGCGCCGCGACGTCGAACGTTTCGCGCGTTCCCGCATCCTCGACCGCTGGGAGCGGTTTTTCTCCGAAATCCTTTCCGCGAAAGGAGGCGCGCGATGAAAACGGAAAATTTTGATAGTTCCCGCGGACTTTTCCCGATGACGGCGTCAACGCCCCAAGAGCCATTTCCACAGCGGACGCACGAAGACGCGCTTTCCGCCGGCGACGAATTCTTCTTCTTCGGCGAGCGTGAGAATCGTTCCCTCGGCGAGTCCGTAAATCTCGAGCGCCTCAGTCAGCCCCGCGATTTCACGTTCCCGCGTCTGCGCGTCCGTGAGGTTCGCGCAGACCTGAATCGCTTCGACGATTTTCGTGCCGCGCCTCACGACGAAGTCGCATTCTTTTTTGTCCGCGTGGTAGAAAATCTCGTTCCCGCGTCGCCGGAGTTCCGTGAACACCGCGTTTTCGACGAGCGGTCCGAGGTTCGCCGTCGGGTTGAATCCGATTTTGGAGATCACCGCCGTGTCCGCGAAATAAATCTTCTTGGTGTTGGCGAGCTGCTTTTTGACGGAATGATCGAACTTGAAAAGCTGCGAAACGAGATAGCCGTCTTCGAGCGCGGCGACGTATCGGCGGGCGGTCTCCGAATGTTTCAGACCGACGGCTTTCGCGAGCGAAACGTAGGAAAAACGCCGCGTCGCGTTGCTCGCGAGAAAATGCGCGAGCTCGAGCAGTTCGCGCTCCGAGGAAAAACCGTTGCGCACGAGAACGTCGCGATAGACGATGCTTTCGTAGAGCGTCTTCAGGTAATCGTCGTTTCCGGAGGCGACGTATTGCGGGAAACCGCCGAGGCGGAGAAATTCCGACAGCTCGCGGTTCAGTTCGGCGCGTCCCGCCGTCGCGTAAAAATCTTTTTCCTCGGGCGCTTTCCCGCGAAAACGCAGAAACTCCTCGAAGGAAAACGGGAAAAGTTCATGGCGGACGAAGCGTCCCGTGAGGCGCGTGCCGAGCTCGCGGCTCAGCATCGTCGCGTTCGAGCCGGTGACGAAGACCTTCGCGCCCGTGTCCGCCAGTCGACGGACGAAGCGTTCCCAGCCGACGACGTTTTGGATTTCGTCGAAATAAAAGCTCCGCTGTTCGCCGAAAAGCTCGATGAACGTCTCATGGAGCAGCCGGAAATGTTCGACCGTGAAATTCAGCAGGCGTTCGTCGTCGAAATTCAGAAAAAAATCCCGCTCCGTCCGCGTTTCCCGAATCTGATCGAGCAGCGTCGATTTTCCGCAGCGGCGGATACCGGAAATCACGAGAACTTCCGGCGCGTCGATCAGCGACCGAGGAAGCGCGCGCGCTATTTTCGGCGTTCCCGCCGCCCGCGCCTCCCGCTGTTCGAAAATCACCTGTTTGATTATCTCTTTCATTGTGAATGTATGATTTTTGAAAAATCTTTCATTGTCAATGAAAGATTTTTGTTCTCGGCGATTCCCGTGGGCGCGTGCGCCTTTGAAAAATTCCCGCGCG
>JBJEVP010000161.1:0-2182 GCA_051884475.1 Candidatus Spyradosoma sp. | reverse complement strand
CAGGAGGCCGTCAAGGCGAAGGCGTCCGACATTCACTTCGAGCCGTTCGAAGATCAGTTCCGCATCCGCTACCGCATCGACGGCGCGCTCTATGAAATGGCGCCGCCGCCGAAGAGCCTCGCGAACGCCGTCACCGCGCGCGTCAAGGTCATGGCGAGCCTGAACATCGCCGAAAAGCGCATTCCTCAGGACGGACGCATCAAGACGACGATCGGCGGTCGTCCGATCGACCTCCGCGTCTCCACGCTCCCGACGCAGTTCGGCGAATCCGTCGTGCTTCGTATTCTCGACAAGGGCGTCGTGAATCTCGACCTCGAGAATCTTTCGATGGAGCCGGAGATCATGAACGGCATCCGCGAGCTCGTGAATCGGCCGAACGGCATCTTCATCGTCACGGGACCGACGGGTTCCGGCAAGACGACGACGCTTTATTCCGCGCTGCGCGAAGTGAACACCGTGGACGTGAAAATCCTCACCGCCGAAGACCCGGTCGAATACGAGATCGAGGGCATCATGCAGGTGCAGATCAACCATCAGGTCGGGCTCACGTTCGCGTCCGCGCTGCGTTCCTTCCTCCGTCAGGACCCGGACACGATCATGGTCGGGGAAATCCGCGACCTGGAGACGGGGCAGATCGCCGTGCAGGCGTCTCTGACCGGGCACGTCGTGCTCGCCACGCTCCACACGAACGACGCTCCCGGCGCGGTCACGCGTCTGGTCGACATGGGGCTGGAGCCGTTCCTCATTTCCGCGTCTCTGGAGGGCGTGCTCGGCCAGCGTCTTCTCCGCCGCATCTGCCGCCATTGCCGCACGGCCTACGAGCCGGACCAGGCCGTCATTTCGATGCTGCAGGTCGATCCGCTCGAGATCGCCGAAAAGCAGTTCTTCTACGGCAAAGGCTGCTCCGAGTGCAACCGCACCGGCTACAAGGGCCGCCAGGGACTTTTCGAGCTGATGGTCATCAACGACTCCGTCCGCGAACTCATCACGAAGAAGGCTCCGACGCTCGTCCTCAAGCAGAAGGCGATCGAGAACGGCATGCGCACGCTCCGAGACGACGGCCTGCGCTGCATTTTTGATGGATTGACCACCATCGAGGAAGTTCTAAAATACACCTAATTCTTTAACCCCACTTCAGCATATCAGCTATGGCAAAGTTCAAATATTCCGCGATCGACGGAAACGGAAAGCCGGTCTCCGGAAAAATCGAAGCCCCGAACGAAGAACAGGCTCGCGCCAAGCTCGCGGCGCAGCAGCTCATGGTGTCCTCCATCTCCGCGGAAGGTTTTTCGATCGGCAAGAAATCTTCCAAGAAATCGGCGGGATACAACAAGAAGATCACCGTCGAGCAGCTCACGATCTTCACGCGCCAGCTCGCGACGCTGCTCCAGGCGGGGCTGCCGCTTCTGCGCGCGATGCAGATTCTTTCCGAGCAGGAGAAGAATCCCGTGTTCAAGACCGCGCTGACGAACATCTCCGAGAACATTCAGGGCGGCAACACGCTTTCCGACGCGCTTTCTCAGTATCCGCGCATGTTCGACCGTCTCTACGTCAACATGATCCGCGCGGGCGAGGCCGGCGGCGTGCTCGACACCGTGCTCGACCGTCTCGCCATGTTCCAGGAAAAGGCGATGAAGATCAAAAAGAAGGTGAAGTCCGCCATGGTCTATCCGTGCGTCGTGCTCTCCGTCGCCTTCCTCATCGTCTGGGTGCTCCTCACTTTCGTCGTGCCTTCCTTCCAGAAGATGATCACGTCGCAGGGCGGAACGATGCCGCCGCTGACGAAGTTCGTCATGGATCTCGGCGACGCTCTCAGCAGCCACTGGGTGCTGACGATCTGCGTCATCTTCGGCTTCATCTTCGGCGTCCGCTTCCTGTTCAAGAACGCGAAGACGAAGGCGGTCATCGACCGCGTCGTCTTCAAGCTCCCGAAGATCGGCTCCTTCGTGAAGATCGTCACGGTCTCGCGCTTCGCGCGCACGTTCGGAACGCTGATGTCTTCCGGCGTTCCGATTCTGCAGGCGATGACGATCACGCGCGACACGCTCGACAACGTCGTGCTGCGCGACGCGCTCGCACGCGTTCACGACCGCGTGCGCGACGGCGACACGCTCGCCCAGCCGCTCGAACAGGCGAAGGTGTTCCCGCCGATGGTCTGCTCCATGGTGCAGGTCGGCGAAGA
>JBJEVP010000160.1:0-2185 GCA_051884475.1 Candidatus Spyradosoma sp. | reverse complement strand
AAAAAAGCGTTCCCGCGAACGGATCGCGGGAACGCTCTTCTTTCAGGCTTTGAGGCTCGGGGCTTCAGGCCTTCGGGTTCCAGACGGAGAACAGCGCTTCGGCGAGGTGCGAAGGCGTCTTCGCGACCGCGATGCCCGCGGCTTCGAGCGCGCGCACCTTGTCTTCCGCCGAGGTGCCCTTGCCGCCGACGACCGCGCCGGCGTGGCCCATGCGGCGGCCGGGAGGCGCCGTGCGGCCCGCGATGAACGCCGCGACCGGCTTCTTCACATTCGCCTTGATGTATTCGGCTGCTTCGATTTCGGCGGTGCCGCCGATTTCGCCGATCATCAGAATCGCGTCCGTGTCCGGGTCTTCATTGAAGAGCTTCACCACGTCGAGGTGCGTGAGGCCCTGAATCGGGTCGCCGCCGATGCCGACGCAGGTGGACTGACCGTAGCCCGCCTGGGTGATCTGGTACATGCCTTCGTAGGTCAGCGTTCCCGAGCGGGAAAGGATGCCGACGCGGCCCGGGCGCGCGATGTAGCCCGGCATGATGCCGATGTTGCACTCGCCCGGCGTCATGATGCCCGGGCAGTTCGGCCCGATGAGGCGGACGTCCGGAGCCTGGCGCAGCTTTTCCTTCACGAGCGCCATGTCGCGCACCGGAATGCCTTCCGTGATGCAGACGATGGTCTTGATGCCCGCGTCGATCGCTTCCATGATGCCTTCCGCGGCGAAGGGCGGCGGAACGAAGATGACGGACGTGTTCGCGCCTTCCTTTTCGACGGCCTCGCGCACCGTGTTGAGCACGGGAATCGTTTTGCCGTCGGCGTCAAACTTCTGTCCGCCCTTGCCCGGCGTGACCGCGGCGACGTAGTTCGTGCCGTAGCGGATGTTGTTGAGCGCGTGCTTGGAGCCCGCCTTGCCGGTGATGCCCTGCCCGACGACGCGCGTGTCTTTGTTGACGAGAATACTCATGGTCTGAAACTTTCTCTTTTGAAATTATTTGTTCGCCGCGACGTACGCGTTGACTTCCGCGACGGCCTTCTGCGCGCCGTCGAAAAGGCTGTCCGCCGGCGTGATCTTCAGGCCGCTTTCGGCGAGAACCTTCTTGCCTTCCTCGACCTGGTTGCCTTCGAGGCGCACGATCAGCGGCACCTTGATGCCGACCGCCTTCGTCGCTTCGACGACGCCTTCCGCGATCGTGAGGCAGCTCATGATCCCGCCGAAGATGTTGACGAGAATGCCCTTCACGTTCGGGTCCTGCGAAATGATGCGGAACGCCGCCGTGACCTGCTCGACCGTGGCGGAGCCGCCGACGTCGAGGAAGTTCGCGGGAGAGCCGCCGCAGTGCTTGATGATGTCCATCGTGGACATGGCGAGACCGGCGCCGTTGACGAGGCACGCGATCGAGCCGTCGAGCGCGATGTAGTTCAGATCGTACTTGCGGGCTTCGACTTCCTTCGGGTCCTCCTCCGTGATGTCGCGCAGCGCTTCGACTTCCGGATGGCGGAACAGCGCGTTGTCGTCGAACGAGACCTTCGCGTCGAGCGCGATGACCTTGCCGTCGTTCGTGGAGACCATCGGGTTGATTTCGACGAGCGAGCAGTCCTTCGCCGCGTAGAGCTTGTAGAGGTTCATCACGAGCTTCTTGAACTGCTTCGCCTCTTCGCCCTCGAAACCGAGCGCGAACGCGAGCTCGCCCGCCTGATAGGCGCGCATGCCGATCGCGGGATCGATCCAGACCTTGGCGATCTTTTCCGGCGTCTTTTCGGCGACTTCCTCGATGTTCATGCCGCCTTCCGTGGAGGCGATCACGACCGGCTTCGAGCACGTGCGGTCGAGCAGAATCGCGAGATAGTATTCGTGCTTGATCGAGGAGGCCTCATTGAAATAAATCGTGCGCACGACGCGGCCCGCGGGACCGGTCTGCTTCGTGACGAGCGTGTTGCCCAGCATCGCCTTCGCGGCGGCGAGCGCTTCTTCCTTGCTCTTCGTCACCTTGACGCCGCCCTGGTAGCCGTCCTTGAACGTGCCTTTGCCGCGCCCGCCCGCATGAATCTGCGACTTGACGACGTACACGCCGCCCGGAATCTGATCGATCGCGGCGGCGAATTCTTCTTCTTTCTGACAAGCAACGCCGGCGGGAACGGGAATTCCGAATTCCGCAAAGAGCTGCTTCGCTTGGTATTCGTGGATGTTCAT
>JBJEVP010000159.1:0-2191 GCA_051884475.1 Candidatus Spyradosoma sp. | reverse complement strand
AACGGATAGTTCTCACCGAGGTTTTTGCCTGAGCAAAAACTTTGAACATTCCACTATCCATTATTCACTATCCATTATCCATTACCCTTAAAGGACTTGTTCCTCTAAGCCCTCAGCTCTCATCCCTCAGCTTTTTTTTCACTGGAAGTCATAGAAGTAAAAAGAAGTCTTTCATAAAATAAAAAAAAACTTCTTCCGGCTTCCATGACTTCCGGTGAAAAAAAAACGTTATTGCGCGTTCCCGCGAAATTCGGAGAATGGAGAACAGCATGTCGCGCGGCAAATTCATCACGTTCGAGGGCGTCGAGGGCGTCGGAAAATCGACGCAGGTCGCCCGTTTCGCGGCGTTTCTCGAAAGTCGCGGGAACGCCGTTCTGCTGACGCGCGAACCCGGAGGAACGGAGCTCGGCGAGGACGTGCGGCGCATGCTCAAGTTCGCCGACTACGGCGAGCGCATGAGCGGCGAGGCGGAGGCGCTGCTTTTTTCCGCGGCGCGCGCGCAGCTCGTGCGCGAGAAGCTCGTTCCCGCGCTCGCGGCGGGAACCTGCGTCGTCGCCGACCGCTTCACGGATTCCTCCGTCGCCTATCAGGGCGCGGGGCGGGGGCTCGGCGCGGAAAAGATCGCCGCGCTCAACGCGTTCGCGACGGGAGGGCTCGCGCCGGACTTCACCGTGCTGCTCGATCTCGATCCGGAAATCGGCTTCGCGCGGACGCGTTCCCGCGCGAGCGAATCCGAGAGCGGCAAGGCCGACCGCATGGAGACGTTCCCGCGGGATTTTTACGCGCGCGTCCGCGCCGCCTATCTCGAGCTCGCCGCGCGCGAGCCGCAACGCTTCTTCGTCGCGGACGCTTCCGCGCCCGCCGACGAGATTTCGGAGAAGATCCGCGATGAATACGTCCGTCGATTTGCCTGAACCGCTCGCCTCCTCGCGCGCCGCGCGCACGCTTTTCGCCGCCGAGGCGGAAGGGCGACTGCCGCACGCGCTGCTTTTTTCCGGCGAATCGCCGAAGGCGCTCGAGGCGCTGATGTCCGCGCTCGCGGGAAAGATTCTCGGCGGGAACGCGGCGTCGCATCCGGATTTTCACTCGCTGCGCCCGGAAAACAAGATGCGGCGCGTCAGCATCGAAAGCACGGTGCGGCTCGTGCGGAAGATTCAGCAGTCGCCGCTCGTCGGCGACCGCAAGGTCGCCTGCATATACGAGCCCGAGCGCATGGGACGCGACGCCGCGAACGCGTTTCTGAAGACGCTCGAGGAGCCGCCCGCGGGAACGACGATCTTCCTGCTTTCCGGCGCGATCAATCAGGTGCTGCCGACCATCCGTTCCCGCTGTCTGCATTTCAGGATTCACGGTTCGGAGAATTTCGACGACGTGCGCTGGGCGGAGTGGCTCGACGATTTTTCGACGTGGATTTTCGCGCTGCGGGAAGGGAAGATGCGGCGCGACGTCGGCACGGGAATCTTTTCGATCTACGGTCTGGTCACGCGCTTCGTCGCGCTGCTCGACGCGCTCACCGACGAGGCGTGGGAGCACGCGGAAATTCCCGAAAGCGCCACGGCGGAACAGCGCGACGCCATGCGCGAAGGCCTGTCGCGCGGCGTGCGCCGCCGTCTGCTCGCGGGAATCGAGGACGCGCTGCTGAGCTTCTCCCGCGATTCCGGGAACGGGAAAATCTATGTCGTCGAAACCGCGAAATCCTGCGAGCTGCTGGAGCATTTTTCCGGACTGCTCGAACTGAACGCGCAGGTCGCCGTCGCGCTCGAGGCGTTTCTGCTGAACTGTCTGCGCGTCTGGGCGAAGAAGAGCAGTTGAAAGTTGAGAGTTGAAAATTGAAAGTTGAAAGTTTTCAGCAAGGTTTTTGAAACACGGATTGAACGGATGAAAACGGAGGCGCGCAGCCTTTCTCCTAAACTCTTCAGCTTTTAAGCTCTTAAGCTTTCCTCTAAGCTCTCACCCCTCATCTCTCCTCTTTTTTTTACTAGAAGTAATGGAAGTAAGAGAAGTCTTAAAAAAACTTCTTCCGACTTCTATGACTTCCAGTGAAAAAAAACGTTGTTTCATTAGTTGAAAATTGAAAGTTCCCGCCGAGGTTTTTGAAACACGGATTGAACGGATGAAAACGGAGGCGCACAGCCTTTCTCCTAAACTCTTCAGCTTTTAAGCTCTTAAGCTTTCCTCTAAGCTCTCACCC
>JBJEVP010000158.1:0-2196 GCA_051884475.1 Candidatus Spyradosoma sp. | reverse complement strand
GCGAATGCGAAAGCGCCGCGAGCAGTTCGCGCGTCGTGTTCAGATTGTAGGGTCCAGTGAGCATCGTCGTGAGGAGAAGATTCAGTTCTTTTTTCCGACTTTCGCGAGCAGGAGCATTCCCGCGACGAAAAGGAGCGTGAGCGCGGCGATTCCCGCGCGCGTGGAGAAGAGCCCGTCGTCTCCGGCGGGAAGCGCGGCGGCGACGGCCGCGAGGATGAGCGGCCCGAGAATCGTCGAGCAGCGGCCTATCATGCAGTAGAATCCGAAGAAGGACACTTCGCGCCCGGCGGGAACGAGCGTCGCGAAGAACGAGCGCGAAAGCGCCTGCACGCCGCCCTGCACCATGCCGATGAGCGCGGCGAGCACGTACATCGGCGAAACGGAGAAGCCGAGGACGTCGATCGTTCCCGCGGGCATCAGCGCGCCGTAGAAGGCGACGCCGACGTAGACCGAAAGCGCGGCGAGGAGCACGGGCTTCGCGCCGAAGATTTTTCCGAGCCAGCCGAAGAGCACGGCGCAGGGCACGCCGAAGATCTGCACGATGAAGAGGGCGAGAAAAAGCTCTTCGCGGGAGAATCCGAGCGCGTTCCCGTAGCGCACGGCGCTCGTGATGATGGTGTGCACGCCGTCGATGTAGCAGAAATAGGCGAGCATGAAGCGGAGCACGCGGCGTTCCCGCCGGAGGGCGGCGCAGGTCTCGCGCAGCGCGGCGAACGCGGCGCGGAAGCCGCCACCGCCGTTCCCGGGCGCGGGAACGCTCGGTGCCGTCTCCCGCCGCACGAGCAGCGGGAGCGCGAACGCGAGCCACCACGCCGCCCCGAGCACGAACAGCGGCGCGTAGCCGTGCTCCGCGCCGAGGAACCGCGTCCACGCGAAGATTCCGCCGAGCAGAAGCACGCCGCCCAGATAGCCCAGCGAAAAAGAGACGCCGCTCACGACGTGGCGCCTTTCCGGCGCGGCGACGTCGAGCAGCAGCGAATCGTAGAAGAGATTCGCGCCGAAGAACCCGACCGCGGCGACGACGTAGATCAGCGAGGCGCTCTGCCAGCGGCCTTCGCCGACGAGCGCGAGCGCCGCCATGCCGACGACGCCCGTTCCCGCGAGCGCGCGGAAGAACTTCATCCGCAGCCCGCCGCGCTGCGCGACGGAGGCGAGCAGCGGCGAGAGCGCGGCGACGAGGAGGCTCGCCGTCGCCAGCGTGAGCGAATACCAGAACGTCTTGTCGCTCGGCTCGGGAAGCGAGGCGCTCCAATGCTCGTTGAAGAGAATGGGAAACATCACGGCGAGCACGATCATCGAAAACGCCGTGTGCCCGACGTCGTAGATCGCCCACGCCGCCGCGCCGAAATGCTTTTTCTCGGAAGTGCCGTCGTTCATGCGGGGAAAGGAGTTCCGGAATCAGCTCCAGGGCTCGTCGGTGAAGATGCCGAGCCGTCCGAGCGAGAGCAGAAAGGCCTGAAAGTCGGGATTTTCGCGGACTTTTTCGAAGTCCTGATTCGGGAACGAGATGCGGATGAACATCTGTTCCCGCCGCTGATTGAGCCCGAGCCGGCGGAAGTCCTCCATGCGGACGCTCGCGCGCTCGATCGCGCCCTCGAGCCCCTCGCGCCAGCCGAGCTTCTGCGTTTCGTAGATGAAGGGCCGGCCGTTGACGAGGTGCCAGAAGATCACGGGCTGGCGCTCGCCGTCCTTCGAATAGACGCCGTATTCGAAGGGCACGAGTTCGCGCCCGCCGACGGTGCGCCCGGCGTTGGAGTACTCGCGGGCCTCGCGCGTCCAGCCGAAGTTCACCCAGCACGAGTCGGGATTGTGCCCGCCCGCGTCGAAGGGCGTCTTCCCGTTCGGCTCCCAGTAGGCGGCGTAGAACACGATGTTCAGGTCGCCCTTGCGGTACGTGCGCGAGACGTATTGGTCGAACTTCAGCATCTTGCCCACGTACTGGCGCATGCCCTCCGTCTCCGCGAGCGGCACGTCCTCGACGGTCCAGCCGTCGATCCGCGCGGGAACGACGCTTTCGAGCGTCGCCGTGAACTGCGGGGCCGTGCGCGTGAAGACTCTCACGTAGAAGATGACGCCGATGAGCGCGGCGACGACGAGCAGGGCGAATGCGAGTATGAATTTTCTCATGGCAAAAATCATTTACGCGCGAGCACGGCGACGTTTTCGATGTGGCGCGTCTGCGGGAACAGGTCGAAG
>JBJEVP010000157.1:0-2204 GCA_051884475.1 Candidatus Spyradosoma sp. | reverse complement strand
CACGGCGCGCGGCTGCGACGGGCACGTCTGCGAAATCTGCCGCGCGCTCAACGGAGAAAAGAAAAAGGCGAGCGCGGCGAAAGGCGGAGCGAAATGACGGCGGGAACCGTCTTCTTCGCCTGCGTCGCCGCCGCCTTTCTCGCGGGCTTCGTGCTGATTTCGCTTCGCGAAAACCGCCGCCGCAGAAAATTCTTCGACGCGCCGTTCCCGCGCGCCTGGGAAAAAATCCTGCGCCGCAACGTTCCCGCCTACGCGTTTCTGCCCGCGGAGCTCCGCGAAAGATTTCATCGCCGCGTCAAAGAGTTTCTTTCGGAAAAAACCTTCGAGGCCTGCGGCGGCCTGCCGCGCGTCACCGACGAAATCGCCGTGACGATCGCGGGCGGAGCCTCCCTGCTCGTCGCGGCGCGCCCCGGAGAGGCCTGGCGCACGCTGCATTCCGTGCTCGTGTATCCCGGCGCGTTCGCCGCTCCCGGCGAAGAAAGCGAGACCGACGGCGGGCTGATACGGCGGGAACGCGGCACGCGCGACGGAGAATCGTGGACGCACGGCGCCGTCGTCTTTTCCTGGCGGAGAATCACGCGCGACGTCGCGCTGCACGGCAACGGGCAGAACGTCGTCGTTCACGAGTTCGCGCACCAGCTGGATTCGGACGACGGCGTCGCCGGCGGGCGCCCGGATTTCGCCGACCCCGCCGACGCCCGCGCCTGGGCGGACGTCTCCGCGCGCGAGCTCGCGCGGCTGCGCGAAGGCGACGCGGGAACCGTCATCGACGAATACGGCGCCGAAAATCCGGCGGAATTTTTCGCGACGAGCGTCGAGGCGTTTTTCGAAAAATCGACCGCCACGAAGGCCGCGCACCCCGAACTCTACGCCCTGCTCTCGAAATTCTTCGCCCTCGATCCCGCGTCCTGGGGATATTCCTGAGAGGAGTCAGAATCAGGCTTCGACGAAGCCGGCTTCCGCGAGCGCCCCGAAGACCTCGTCGGCGGAGAGCCGCGCCAGATCGCCGTCCGGCGCGCGGACGACGCGGTTCGTCGGCGCCTCCGGCGGGAACGGGCCGTAGAGCTTCGGCGACGTGGGGCCGAACACGCCGAGCACGGGAACGCCCATGGCCGCGGCGATGTGCATGGGGCCGCTGTCGTTCGTCACGCAGAATTTCGCGCGGGAAATGAGCGCGATCACGTCGAGCAGAGAAGTTCTGCCCATCAGAGAAAAGAAATCCGTATAGACCGCGTCCCACGAGGGATCGGGCGCGTAGTCGCTGGAGCCGACCCAGACGACCGGCGTGCCCTGCGACCGCGCGAGCAGCTTCGCCGTGAGCTCGCGGAAGCCGCGCCACTCCTTTTCCGGACGGCGCGAATCGGGGAAAAGCAGAATCGGCGCGGAAAAATCTCCGCCGTCGGGCGCGAGAATCTTCCGGATCTTCTCGGAAAGCCCGGCCCGCGGGAACGTCACCGCGCCGCGCGTTTCGGGCGCGAGTCCGAGGGGACGCAGGAACTGCAGAAGAATCTCCACCGCGTGAGAATCACGAAAACCTCCCGGCGGCGGCGGCGCGAGCTCCCGAAACGCCAGGCGCGAAAATTCGCGGCCGTCTCCGCGCCCGATTTTTCTCGGCGCCCTCGCGCAGCGCGCCCAATACGCCGAGCGCGCCAGCCCCTGCATGTCGAGCACGAGATCGAAGCGCTCCCGCTTCAGTTCCCGCCCGACGCGGAAGATCTCGCGCAGCCCGCCCTTTCTGTCGTAGCGGATCAGCCGATCGACCGTCGGCGTCGCCTCCAGCACCGGCGCGAACGTGTCGCGCACGAGCCAGGCGACGCGGACGGCGTTCCCGCGCTGCCGCCGCAGCGATTCGACCGCGACGAGCGCGTGAATGATGTCTCCGAGCGACGAGGGTTTGATGACGAGAATTTCTTCCATTGCCTTCAATTCAACGCCCGCCGCCGCTTTTTTTCAACGCAAAGAAAAACGGGAACGCCTCGGGAACGCGCTTTTCCGAGATTCAGGCGAAACGAGTCTTCCGCCGGGCGGAGACTCACTTGAAGAAGTTCTTGAACTTCTCCATCCAGGAATCGGAAACGGGCTTCTCCTTGTCGCCGCAGGATTCGGCGAAGGCCTGGAGCTTTTCCTTCTGGGCGGAGGAAAGATTCTTCGGCACGTCGATTTCGATGCGCACGAACTCGTCGCCCTTGGCGCCGCCGCGCAGG
>JBJEVP010000156.1:0-2222 GCA_051884475.1 Candidatus Spyradosoma sp. | reverse complement strand
TCCTCCGGAGGAATTTATCTCAAGAACGCGCTCGAAAATCTCGGCGTCGGCGTGCAGATCACGCGCGTCGGCACGCACAAGTCCGCCGTCGAACCGCTCATTTCCGACAAAATGAGCGAGGAGGACCGCGCCCAACGCAGACGCCTCATCGACGCGGAATGGATGCTCGCGCGGCAGACGCTTCTCAGCGGACGCGCGTGCGCGCTCGTCCTCGGCGGCAAGTGCGAAGCCCCGAAGACCGCATTCGACGGACTCGCGCGGACGCTCGACGAAATCGTCGCCTCGCGCGGAATCGTTCCCGCGAAGCTCGCCGCGGAAAAATCCCTCGCCGACGCCGCGCTCTACGAAGACGAAATGATCGAACGCCTGCGCGAAATCGCGGGAACGGACGAGGCGACGCTCTCGTTCCGCCAGGTCTCCCTCGACGACTATCTGCGTTCCCGCGGAATCGCCGTTCCGCCGCCGCTCGCGACGGGCAATCCCGCGCTCGACCTCGCGGCGAACGGGAGCGTCTGCTTCGCCTCCGAGCCCTGCGTCGCCGTCGTCTACGCCGAAGGCGAAATCACGGACGGTCCCGGCGAACCCGGCGCGGTCGGCGGTCTCGCCTACGCGCAGGCGCTGCGCGAACTGCGCAACGACGATTCCGTGCGCGCGCTCGTGCTGCGCGTCAACAGCCCTGGAGGCTCCGTGTTCGCCTCGGAGCGCATCCGCCGCGAGGTCGAGCTTTTCGCGAAGAAAAAACCGCTCGTCGTCTCGATGGGCGACGTCGCCGCGAGCGGCGGCTACTGGATATCGACGCCCGCGAGCAAGGTCTTCGCGGACCCGATGACCGTCACCGGATCCATCGGAGTCTTCGGAGTGATCTTCAATCTCGAAAATCTCGGCAAGAAGATCGGCGTGGCGAGCGACGCCGTCGCGACTGCGCCCTTCGCCGAGCTCGACACCGTGCGCCGCCCGAAAACCCCAGAAGAAATGGCGGTCTTCCAGGGCGAGACCGAGCGCATCTACGCGCATTTCCTGCGGCTCGTCTCCGAAGCGCGAAAAATGCCCGTGGAGCAGGTGGACGCCGTCGCGCAGGGACAGGTCTGGATAGGCGTGCACGCGAAGGAGCTCAAGCTCGTGGACGCCTACGGAGGACTCTTCGAGGCGCTCGCCGCCGCGCGCGAAGCCGCCGGGCTGAGCGAAGACGCGCCCGTCATTTCCGTTCCCGGCGAAGTCAACCGCTTCCAGCCGCTCTTCGATCTTTTCGACGAATCGAGCGAGCCCGTCGTCTCCGCGGGAACGTCGCTCGCGCGGAAAAGCTCGAATCCCGCGCTCGCCGCGTTGGCGCGCGGCATCGACCGCCTCGCCGCGCGTCTGCGCGCCTTCAACGACCCGAAAGGCATTTACGCTCGGCTGCCCTTCGAAATCGACGACGCCGAGTGAAACGAATTTTCTCCGATGAAAAAGAACACCGCAGAACTCCTCGTCGCCGCGACTCGTGAACTCTCCGCCGCCGTGGACGCGCTGCGTTTCTCCGAACCCGTCGCCTTCGTCTATAATCCGCTCGACTACGCGCGCGAGACGCACGAGGCGTTCCTGCGCCGCTACGGGAACGGCCGTAAACGCGTCGTTTTTCTCGGAATGAATCCGGGACCCTTCGGCATGGCGCAGACGGGCGTGCCTTTCGGCGAAATCGACGCCGTGCAGAACTGGCTCGGCGTCTTCGGCTTCGTCGGAAAACCGCCGCGGGAACACCCCGCCAAGCCCGTGGACGGATTCGCGTGCCCGCGCTCGGAAGTCAGCGGGAAACGCCTTTGGGGACTTTTCCGGGAACGCTTCGGCTCACCGGAAAATTTCTTCGCCGAGCATTTCGTGACGAATTTCTGCCCGCTGCTTTTCGTCGCCGGGAACGAGCGCGGGAAAAACCTCACGCCGGAGAATCTCGCGCCCGCCGAGCGCGACGCCGTGAACGCGCCCTGCGATCTTTTTCTGCGCCGTCTCGCGGAGATTCTCGAACCGGAATGGCTCGTCGGCGTGGGCAATTTCGCGGAAGCCGCCGCGCGCCGCGCGCTCGCGGGAACGTCCGTGAAGTTCACGCGCGTCATTCATCCCTCGCCCGCCAGCCCCGCCGCGAACAAGGACTGGGCGGGCAAGGCCGCCGCGAAGCTCCTCGCCGATGGCATCTGGCGCGGATGAGGCCGCGCCTTCGCGGCGGACGCGCACGTCGTCACGGGCGAAGC
>JBJEVP010000155.1:0-2233 GCA_051884475.1 Candidatus Spyradosoma sp. | reverse complement strand
CCAAGGAAGAAGCCGTCAAGGAAGTCGCCGCGGAGATCGCGGCTCTCATTCGCGCCCGCGCGGCCGAAGGGAAAGAAGCCGTTCTCGGGCTCGCCACGGGCTCGACGCCGGTCGTTCTCTACAAGGAACTCATCCGCCTGCACAAGGAGGAAGGGCTGAGCTTCAAGAACGTCACCAGCTTCAACCTCGACGAATACTACGGACTGCCGGGAACGCACGACCAGAGCTACCGTTACTTCATGAACACGGAACTCTTCGACCACGTCGACATCGACAAGGCCAAGACGCACGTGCCGGACGGAACCGTTCCCGCCGACAAGGTCGCCGAAATGTGCGCCAAGTACGACGCGGACATCAAGGCCGCCGGCGGCATCGACATTCAGATTCTCGGCATCGGCCGCACGGGCCACATCGGCTTCAACGAGCCGCCCTGCGCCGCGGACACGCGCACGCACCAGGTCAAGCTCGACGAGCTGACGATCAAGGACAACGCGCGCCTGTTCTTCCACGACAAGATCGAGGAAGTCCCGACTTCCGCCGTCACGATGGGCGTCGGCACGATTCTCGAATCCAAGAAGATCGTCCTCCTCGCGTGGGGCGACAACAAGGCGGACATCATTCACCGCTCCGTCTGCGAAGCGCCGAGCGAAAACTGCCCGGCGAGCTGGCTGCAGAATCACGACAACTGCGTCTTCGTCCTCGACAAGGCCGCCGCCGCGAAACTGTAAGACGACGAACAGCGAATAACGAATGGTGAATGATTCGTTCCCGTTTTTGCGTCGCGCAAAAATTTCGGCAATGCGTTGTTCATCATTCGTTGTTCGCCGTTCATTGAATTTTAATCCGACAAAACCTTTTACTCCATGATCAAAGTTTCTCCCAAATTCGTTCCCGAAATCGATCCCGCCTTCGTTCCCGCCGTGCTGTGGAACAAGGAATACCGCAAACTCGCCGCGGCGACCGCGGACGCGGCTCCGCTCGCCCTCGGGCTGGAACGCCCGGACGGCACGGCCTCCGTCTTCCGCACGGTCTGCCTGCCGTGCACGCCGGAGTTCGCTCCGCTGAACAAGACGTACGTCGAGCGCATCGTGAAGTTCATGCTCTGGGCGCGCGGCGGCACGAAGATCTACGTCTGCGGCAAATACGCGCCGTGCATCGCGAAGATGCTCGCCGAAGTGTACTCGCCGAACGGCGAACGCGCGTTCGACTACGAGTTCTTCAAGACGAATTTCGAAAAGGGCATCGAAGTCGTCGTCGTCGATGAAGCCGGCCTCCCGAAGGAAGCCGCGTCCGCGCTCCCGCTGGGCCGCAACCTCGACGGCTGCCGCATCGGCTTCGACCTCGGCGGCTCCGACCGCAAGTGCGCCGCCGTCGTCAACGGCGAAGTCGTCTTCTCGGAAGAAGTCAAGTGGTCGCCGTACTTCGAAAGCGATCCGGACTACCACTACCAGGGCATCATGCATTCGCTCAAGCTCGCGGCGGCGCACCTGCCGCACGTGGACGCGATCGGCGGCTCCTCGGCGGGCGTCATCATCAACAACCGCCTCGGCGTCGCGTCGCTGTTCCGCGGCGTGAAGGACCCGGAAGTCTATCAGAAGCGCGTCAAGAACATGTTCCTCGACATCGCGAAGGAATGGGGCGTGCCGTTTGAAGTGGCGAACGACGGCGACGTCACCGCGCTCGCCGGCGCCATGAGCCTGAACAAGAACGGCGTGCTCGGCGTCGCGATGGGAACGTCCGTCGCCGCCGGTTACGTCGACATGAACGGGCACATGACGAACTGGCTCAGCGAGCTCGCGTTCGTTCCCGTCGACTACCGCGAAAACGGCCCGGCGGACGAATGGTCGGGCGACCTCGGCTGCGGCGTGCAGTATTTCTCGCAGCAGGGCACGGGCCGCCTCATTCCGCTCGCGGGCATTCAGCTGCCGGACGAAATGAAGCTCCCGGAAAAGCTCGAAGAGCTCCAGAAGCTCATGAAGGCGAACGACCCGCGCGCGCGCAAGGTGTACGAGGCGATCGGCATCTGCTTCGGCTACACGCTGGCGCACTTCGCGGAGTTCTACGACTACGAGAACCTGCTCATCATGGGCCGCGTGACCTCCGGCGAAGGCGGCACGATCATCATCGACAAGGCGAACGAAGTCCTCAAGGCGGAGTTCCCCGAGCTGAAGATCAACCTCGTCGTTCCGGACGAAAAGTCCAAGCGTCACGGTCAGGCGATCGCGGCGGCGTC
>JBJEVP010000154.1:0-2234 GCA_051884475.1 Candidatus Spyradosoma sp. | reverse complement strand
AGCCCTCGGCGTTCGGGCTGCTTGCGGGCGCGGGAGCGCTCGCGCTGGTCGCGTCTCGCCGCCGCCGCCGCGCGCGCAGCGCGTGAGAGCTCCGATTCCGCGGGAACGCCGCTCGCGTTCCCGCGCCTCCTGCTTTTTCAAAAAAAACGAAAAAAAACTTACGAGACATGGCAAAAACAAACAAAGAGTTTTCCGACGAAACGCTCGAGGAAGTTTTCGCGACCAGCGCTTCCGGCAAGGGAGCCAAGCGCGGAAAATATTGGGTCTGCAGGGATTTGCGCATTCTCGCGTTCGCGTATCATTACTGCGGACTCTCTTCAGAGACTGTGCGCACGGCGATTCAGTTCGTTCTGCGCAAATTCGATGGATCCTTGGAGAAGAACAAGTACGAAAAATGCCGAAACTGGTCCGTAGAGGCTAAGCGGAAAGGCGAAAACCTGGTCTGCGAACACGTCGTTCCCATAAAGCTTTTTTTGGACGCCGTTCTTGATCCGAACTCCGAGCTCCTCAAAAAGAACGACGAAGAGCTTGAGGCCTTTCTCAAAAGCCATCTTCTGACGGCGGTCATCACGAAAGATGAAGACGGAAGGCTGGAGAAAGACGCTATGCCGAGCGGGAAAACGCTGCTTCAGCTGAAGAACGCCGCCTCCATTTGGTCACGCTACAAGAAGGCCGAAATCGAAATCGCGGACAAGTGAAATCTCCGCTCAAAACCTTTCAAAAACTCAAACAATCTTAAGATATGAAGACATCAAAAATCCTTATCACATCCCTCCTCGCCGCCGCGGCGATGGGCGTTCCCGCGTGGGCGAATAATTACGCGGACAAAACGGTCTCCTCGGACGAGAACGCGACATACACCAAAAACAGCTATACTGAGAACGTTGTTTCCGGGAATACGATAATCAACGAGAATTGCACTTGGACTTGGGGGAACGGTGTAAATGATGATGGTACTACAACAGGGGATTCCGGCAGCGGTCATGGCCTCATCAAGCAGGAGGGGACGCTTTCCGGCGCAGGCAAATGGCTTTTCACGCGCACGCAGACGACGGGGGCAAACTTCGGACGTTTTCTTCAGCTCGCGGGCGACAATTCCGAGTTTACGGGAACGTTTCAGCTGACTTCATCCGCCAACTATGAAACTAAAGGTCCGAACGTGGTTCTCCTCCTTGGAAGCCTTGACGCTGCGACGAACGCGACCGTTGATTTGGGGCAATGCACCGGCGTAGCGTTTGCGGCTGGCGTGACTTCTGCGAACGTCGGCGGATTCGTCGGCACGTCCGCATCGTCTTGGATTCTTGCGAAATCATTTACCCCGAAAGGAGGTACACAGACGACCAATCTCGACGGATCGGATTGGAACGCGGACGCGACGGTGCAGACCATCAACCTTACCGGAAGCGGTGAGTATGCGTTTGCCGGACGTGTCGGCAATGCAATTCCACAGAACGGGACTGAGGCGGACGTTCAAAATCCCTACACTCTCAACATCAACAAAACCGGCACAGGCAAACAGACCTTTTCCGGGCTCGTCGCTCTGAAAAATCTTTCGGTTTCCGGCGGAGAGCTGATTTTCTCCGGCACGTCCGCGACGAGCAAGGGCACGGCGAGCGTCGCCGGCACGCTGACGACCTCGGGCAGCGGCGTCGTGAAGGTTTTGGAATACGGCGTGCTTGACCTTTCCGGCGCGACGGTTTCGCTCGCGAACGCGATTCAGAACTCGGGTCAGGTGACGCTCTCGACGGGGACGGTGTTTGAAGTTTCTACGTTCGGTCAGACCGTATCTCTCATCAGCGGCGCGGGAACGATTTCCGGCGTGGAGTGGAATGCGCTCACGAACAAAAACTTCACTTACAATGGCGTCGTGCTCGGGCGTTCGACGGTGGACGTTTCCTCCGCGGGCAGTGTGAATATTTCTTATGTCGAGGCGAAGACGCTCACGTGGAACGGTTCCGCCTCGGACACGTGGTCGGAAGCGGTTGTCGGAACTGAGTCGTCGAGCAAGCCGTGGAAAGATGAAAGCGATGCGGACGACGCGTTTTACGCGGGCGACTCCGTGGTGTTCAGCAAAGACGAAACGACGACCGTCACGGTGGCGGATTCCGGCGTGAATGCGAATACGGTGACGATTTCCGCGGGAACGGTTTCGTTCACGGGCGGAACGATTACGGCGACGGGCGGCGTCTCCGTCACGGGCGGCACGCTTAACCTCTCGACGAACGTCTTCGCGG
>JBJEVP010000153.1:0-2240 GCA_051884475.1 Candidatus Spyradosoma sp. | reverse complement strand
CGCTTTTTGTCCGCGCCGCGCGCGCTCAGCGCTTCTTCGCCCAGTCGAGGACGAGCGAGGGAGCGGTCGCGGAGACGCCGTCGCAGACGTATTCGACGCGGATCGCGTGCGCGCCCGCCTCGAGGAAGACGCCGCGCGTGCCCTTCGGGTTTTCCGTGCCCAGGTTCATGAACGAATCCGCGCGCGCGCCCGCGACGTAGTTTCTGTCCGCGTCCACGAGCTGCGCGTCGTGGAGATGCGCGAACGCGCGGCTGCCCTTCGCCGCGTCCGTCCGCAGCGTGAAGACGTATTCGCCCGCCTCGGCGACGCCGATCGTCGCCTCGATCAGAATCCCGCGCGGACCGCGCTTTTCGGCGAACGCCTTCGGCAGCAGATTCTCGCCGCGCTTCGCCGCGATTTTTCCCGAAGTCTCGCACTTCAGGCGCGTCTGGCGGAAATCCGGCACCCACGGGAACGGCTTTTTCGCGAGAAAGATCTTGTGCGTTCCCGCGACGGCGTCGGCGGGCGTCGAGACGTTCCCGAGCGCGGGAACGGGGTTCTTTTCGAAAAACGTCTTCTGCGAAAAATCGAGCCCGCGCGTGTAGCTCTGCGGGTCCTTGCCGTCGAAGGCGCGACGGGAACGCAGCGCCTTTTCGCGGAATTTCTTCTGCATCTCCTCGCCGAAGCCGGGCGTTCCCGCGAGGTTCTTCTTTTCCTGCGGATCCTTCAGCGTGTCGTAGATCTCGAAGACGACGGCGCCCGGCCCGGAAAATTTCGAATTCTCGTTCAGATTGCGCGCGAGCCCCTTGAAGCCGTCGACCCAGACGACGAGCTGGTTCCGCCGCGAAACGCCGCGGTGCGCGGGCAGAAAATCGCCGCGCTGCGACGCGTTCCCGCCGAAGGAATATTCGCAGTAGATCTGCCCGGGGAACTGCGTCCCGACGCCCGTGAGCGTCGGCAGCAGCGACACGCCGTCGGAGCGCGAGGGGATTTCCGCGCCCGCGGCGTCGGCGAGCGTCGCCATCCAGTCGTGAAACTGCGACGGCTCGGTGCAGAGCTTTTTCTTCTGCACGCGGCCGGGCCAGCGCACGATCGCGGGAACGCGCATGCCGCCCTCGAAACAGTCGCGCTTGATGCCGTCCATCATGCCGTAGGACTTGAAGAACGACGGATCCTGCGCGGGCGAGGCGGAGGCGAAATAATCGTTCGCGCGGGCGTCGTTGCCGGGCTCTTCGTGCGGGCCGTTGTCGGAGGTGAAGACGACGAGCGTCTCGGAATCGATCTTCAGGTCCTTGAGCAGCTTGAAGAGGTCGCCCATCGCGTCGTCCACGCGCCGGATCATCGTGGAGTGGCGGCGCGCGGCGTCGGTCGCGAATCCCTTGTTGTCGGGATGAATGTAGGAATCGGGCGCGCCGCGCTTGGCGTCGGCGGTGTTCACGGTGCCGGACTTCGTCCACTGCACGCCGCCGCGGAGCCCGCCGCCTTCGGGATAGGCGCAGTTGGGCACGCGCAGCGAACCGTGCGGCGCGGGATACGCGAGAAAGAGAAAGAACGGGCGGCGCGGATTCGTCTTTTTCTGCTGAACGATCCAGTCCTTGGCGCGCGCGGTGAAAAGGTCCGTCGAGTAGGCGAAGCCGCTCTTCAGCTTCGCGGTGACGTCCGTCTCGTTTTCCCAGACGCGGCGCCCGCCGTTCGCGGGATAGTGGTAGTGGCCCGCCATGTGGTCGAACACGCCGTAGAAATAATCGAAGCCGCGTTCCCGCGGGCGGCCGTAGCCCGTCGCGGCGGTCGAGCCGTCGCCGACGCCGCCGATGCCCCACTTGCCGATCGCGGCGGTCGCGTAGCCCGCTTCGCGCATGACGCTCCCGAGCGTGTGGACGTCGGCGATCGGCGTGTCGAACGTGTTGTCGCGCACCTGCCGCGTGTGCCCCTGGTGCACGCCGGTCATCAGCGAGGCGCGCGCGGGAGCGCTCACGGGGCACGCCGTGTAGTGGCGCGCGAGCAGCACGCCTTCGCTCGCCATCTTGTCGAGCGCGGGCGTGCGGAAACGGTTTTTGCGTTCGCGGTTCTTGAATTTTTCGCCGTAGGCCCAGTTGCAGTCGAGGTCGCCCCAGCCCATGTCGTCCACGAGCACGAAGACGACGTTCGGACGCGTGCCGGCGGCGGCGTTCTCGGCGGCGCCGAGCTGCGGGAACGCGAAGGGAGCGGAGGCGACGCAGGCGAGCGCGCAACGGAGGAAATTTTTCGAGGGGAACATGCGG
>JBJEVP010000152.1:0-8689 GCA_051884475.1 Candidatus Spyradosoma sp. | reverse complement strand
GAAACAAAAACGGCGTTCCCGCGAATCTCCCCCGCGCGCGAACGCCGTTTTTTTTGAACGCGAAGAGACCCTTCACTGTCGGGGAAATCTCTCCGCGGCGGGAAAACGCCCAGTTCGTCAGAACAGCGAAAGCTGCGAGGGGTCGGCGTCCGGACGGCGCGGCGGCTTCGGCGCGGGAACGCGCGCGGGCTTCGGGAACGCGACGGGCTTTTTTTCCGTTTCCGCGGGCTCTTCGGCGGCTTCCGCCGGGACGTCGTCCGGCTCGGGAAGCGCGCGGCGGAATTCGTCGTTGGTCTGTTCGAGGTCGGCGAGAATTTCCTGCGCCCGGCGGATGACGGATTCGGGAAGTCCGGCGAGCCGGGCGACGTGAATGCCGTAGGAACGGTCGGCGGCGCCGGGAACGACGGTGCGGACGAAGATGATTTCGTCGTTCCACTCGCGGACGGCGACGCAGTAGTTCTTCACGCGCGGGAGCTCGTCCGCGATGCGCGTCAGCTCGTGGTAGTGCGTGGCGAAGAGCGTCCGCGGTCCGCGGTCGCCGTTCCCGTGAATGTATTCTGCGACGGACCACGCGATGGAAAGCCCGTCGTAGGTCGAGGTGCCGCGCCCGATTTCGTCGAGAACGACGAGGCTTTTCGGCGTGGCGTTGTTGAGAATGTTCGCGGTTTCGTTCATTTCGACCATGAAGGTCGAGTTCCCGCGCGCGAGCTCGTCGGAGGCGCCGACGCGGCAGAAAATCCGGTCCGCGATTCCGATTTTCGCGGATTTCGCGGGCACCCAGCAGCCGAGCTGCGCGAGCAGCGCGATGAGCGCGACCTGGCGGATGTAGGTGGATTTGCCCGCCATGTTCGGTCCCGTGATGATGTTGATCTGCGTTCCCGAAGCGGAAAGTTCCGTGCTGTTCGGCACGAAGGCCTGAGAAACGCCCGGACGGCGCAGCATCTGTTCGACGACGGGGTGGCGGCCCTCCTCGATGCGGAGCTCGTCGGAGTCGTCCACTTCCGGCCGGCAGTAGTCCCAGGTCTGCGCGAGCTGCGCCCAGCCCGCGAGCACGTCGAGCTCGGCGAGCGCGTTCGCGGTCTCCGTGAGCGAGGCGGTGCGGGCGAGCGTCTTTTCGACGAGTTCGGAATAGAGTTCGGCTTCGCGCCGGGCGACGAGTTCGTCCGCCTGCAGAATTTCGCTTTCCTTCTGTCGGAGCTCGGAAGTCGTGTAGCGCTCGGCGTTGACGAGCGTCTGGCGGCGCGTCCACGTCGCGGGCACCTTGCCGACGTTGGCCTTCGTCACTTCGATGTAGTAGCCGAACGCTCCCGTGTAGCGGACTCGGAGGTTGCGTATGTCGGTCTCGTTCTGCAGGCGTTTTTCGAAATCCACGAGCCAGGAGCGGCTGTCCGTGCAGAGGCCGCGGAGCTCGTCCAGCCGGGCGTCGAAGCCCCGGCGTATCACTCCGCGGAGATCGACGGGAAGCTCGTCTTCGAGCGCTTCGGAGAGCGCCTGCACGAGATCCGCGTGCGGATCGAGCCGCGCGTTCACGGCGTCGAGCGGCGAAGGGGAAATGACGTCGAGCGCCGCCTTGATTTCGGGAATCTGCAGCAGCGTTTCGCGTATGGCGCCGAGTTCCCGCGGCTGGCGCAGGCGGTTCTGCAGGCGCGCGATCGTGCGGGAGACGTCCTTGACGCAGGCGAGCGCGGACAGCACGCGGGACATCACGGTGCCGCTTCTGAAAAAGGCCTCGACGCAGTTCTGCCGTTCCCGGATGAGGTTCACGTCGCGCGGCGGAGCGGAAAGCCAGCGTTCGAGCAGCCGCGCTCCCGCGGCGGTGTGCGTGCCGTCGATCGCGGCGAGCAGGGAGCCCTCGCGCGTTCCCGCGGCGGAGCGGAAAAGTTCGAGGTTACGCGTTCCCGCGGCGTCGATGATCAGCGCGTCCCCGTTGTGCAGCTCGGAAATCTTCCTGACGTGTCCGGGCGTCTCGCAGAGCGTTTCGGTGACGTAGTTGAGCAGTGCGCCCGCGGGCCCGAGCGCGGGATTTTTTTCGGAAATGCCGAAGCCCGCCAGGCTGTTCACCTTGAGCACCTTGCAGACGGTCTCGTTGCCGATTTTCGGGTCGAACTGCCAGTCCGCCGCGCGGGAGACGAGATTCCACTGCAGCAGCGCGTCGAGGTATTCCGGAGTGCGGCCCTGCTGCCACGATTCCGGAATGAGAATCTCGCTCGGGCGCAGCGCCTGAAGCGCGGAGAGCAGCGTGCCGCGTTCCCGCGAGGTGGCGATGCGGAACTCCGCCGTCGAAACGTCCAGCCAGGCGGCGTGGAGCCCGTGACGGTTGTCGTCGAGCGCGAGAATGTAGTTGTTGCGCTTCGCGTCGAGCTGCGTGTCCTCGAGCGTCGTTCCCGGCGTGATGATGCGGACGAGCGCGCGCTTGACGAGCTTGCCGGGCTTGGGCGTCTCCGTCTGCTCGCAGATGGCGATTTTGACGCCCGCGTTGAGCGCCTTCTGCAGGTAGGTCTGCACGGCGTGATAAGGCACGCCCGCGAGCGGCGCGCCGGCGCGCTTCGTGAGCGTGAGCCCGAGCAGCTCCGCGCCGCGTTCCGCGTCCGCGCCGAACATTTCGTAGAAGTCGCCCACGCGGAAGAACAGCAGCGTGTTGGGCGGGAGTTTGTTCCGGAATTCCCAGTACTGCTGGACCATCGGGGTCTTGTTCAAGTCGGCGGACATTTCGGCGATTTTCTAATGAAAGACTTTTCGGGTCAAAGGAAAATTCCTCGGAGCGCGGCGCGCGGGAAGGCGTCCGCGCCGCGCTTCCTCACAGAATGAGCATCGCGTCGCCGTAGCTGTAGAAACGGTAGCGTTCGCGCACGGCTTCGGCGTAGAGCTCCTTGAGCCAGGCGATGCCGCGCGTCTCTCCCGGCGTGAGGAACGAGGAGACGAGGCACATGAGCGTGGATTTCGGCAGGTGAAAGTTCGTGATCATCATTTCCGCGGAAACGATCGTCGAAGGCGGATAAATGTAGATTCCCGCCGTCGCCGCGACCGTTCCCGCGGGCGGAATCAGCGGATCGCCCGCGGCGCGGCGGCGCGAAAAATCCTCCATCGCGCGCAGGCTCGTCGTGCCGACGGCGAGGCGCGGCGACGCGGGATCGCGGCGTTCGAGCTCGGCGCGCGTTCCCGCGGGAATCGCGTAAAATTCCTTGTGAATGGAATGCCCCTCGATCGTCGCGGACTTGATCGGCTGAAACGTGCCCAGACCGACGTGCAGCGTGAGGTCGAACGTGCGGAAACCGCGCGCGCGCATCTTTTCCAGCAGCGCGTCGGAAAAATGCAGCCCGGCGGTCGGCGCGGCCGCCGCGACGGGGCGTTCCCGCCGCGCGTAAACGGTCTGATAGCGCTCGCGGTCGAGCGCGGAAAAATCCCTGTCCTTCGGGCGGGCGCGCTCGATGTAGGGCGGCAGCGGCAGGCGTCCGATTTCCGCCGCGACGTCGAGCACGCTCCGGCCCTCGGGCAGTTCGAACTCGACGAGATACTCTCCCCCGCCCTCCGCGCATTCCTCCTTGCCGACGACGCGCGCGCGATACACGCCGGGCACGCCGAACGTTCCCGCCGCCGCCTTTTTCCCGGGGCGCAGCATGCACCACCAGCGCGTCGGGACCTCGCCCGGGCGCAGCAGCAGGCACTCGACCCTGCCGCCCGTCTCGCGCGTTCCCGCGAGCCGCGCCTGAAGCACGGCGGCGTCGTTGCGGAACAGCCGCGTTCCCGCGGGCAGAAGGTCCGGGAGCTCCGCGAAGACGTGATGGGAGAACGTTCCCGCGGCGCGGTCCACGACGAGAAGGCGGGACTCCTCGCGCCGCGCGGCGGGCGTCTGCGCGATCAGGTCCTGCGGCAGAGCGTAATCGAAAAGTTCGACGTCCATCGCGCGTTCCCGTCAGTTTTTCCCGCCCGCGCCGAGTTCCTTTTTCTTCTTGGCGAGCGCTTTTTCGAGATTGATCTGATGGCGGATGTAAGTGGGCGTGTCCAGGTCCAGCCCCTCGAAGATGCGGCTCCGCGTCGATTCGAAGATTCCGCGGCGGTCTCCGATTCCGAGTTCTCCCGAAGCGGAATCGTCCGTGATTTCGTCGGTGTCGGGGGAAAGAATCAGCACGTCGCTTTCGAGGCGCTTTTCCGCGGGAGCGGATTTTTTCGGAGCGGGGCGGACGACGCGCGAGGCGGCGCGCATTCCCGAAGCGCCGAACACGCAGAGCTCGAGCCGGTCGCCGAGCGCGGGATTGACGGCGTAGCTCGGAAGCGTGCGGGATTCGCCGCCGAAGCGGTCCTTCACTCGCTGGGCGATTTCGCTCACGAAGGCGATCTGCGGCTCCGCGCCGAACTCGACGTGAATCGCGAGCGTTTCCGCCGTTCCCGCGACGGAGGTGCGCGTCTTCAGCAGCGGACTGCGGAAAAGCTCCGTGAGCGCGTCCTCCTGCGCCGATTCTCCCGCGCCGAAGCCCACGGAAAACAGCGTGCGCATGCCGACGACGGGGAAAAGGCTGCGGAACGCCGCCAGGTCCACGCGCATGCGCCCCGTGTCGTTGAGCAGCATGCGGCAGCAGGCGGAGACGCCCGTCTCGATCCAGCGGTCGGAAATGCGGAAGCCCTCGGAGATGTTCCCGCCGGAGGCGTCCGTCTGCGCGATGAGATTGTTTTCGATCAGGATGAAGGCGTTGCTGTTCGCCTGGAGCGCGTCGATCGCGACGGAGGCCTGTTCGGTCGAACTCGTGCCCTCCCAGGAAAACGGAGTCGTCGCGAAGCACACGGACGTGAGCCCGATTTCCCGCGCGATGTTCACGATTTCGACGGAGGCGCCGCTGCCGGTGCCGCGCCCGAGCGAAGCGACGAGGACGAGGAGGTCCGTTCCCGCGAGCATTTCGCGCAGCTGTTCCTCGGAGGCCTTCGCCGCCTTCGCGCCGCGCGTCGCGTCCGTTCCCGCGCCGCTTCCGCCGGTCACGCTCTCGCCGACGAGCAGCGTCCTCACGCCGGAAGCCTTCAGCGCGTCGAGCTCCGGAGCGCACGTGTCCACGGCGACGAATTCCGCCGCGACGGCGCGCTTCCGGCAAAGCCGGGCGACCGTGCGCGTCGCCGCGCCGCCGACGCCGACGACCTTCAGCCGGAGCGCCGTCCCGGGCGCGGCGGACGCGTTCCCGCCGCTTTCCGCGGCCCGGATCTGCTGCTGCGGCGGCGTTCCCGTCTCGTTCTGCGTTGTTTCGAAATTTTCCATCTGCGTCAAAATAGGAGTTCGCGAAAATGCGGAGAAAAAATTCTTCAGCGGAAAAGCTCGCGGAAGAAGCGGCGTATCCCGCCGACGACTCCGGCGCTCCCGCGGGAACGCGCGAGCTCCTCGCGGAACAGGCTCGCGAGCCCGACGACCGTCGCGTATTTCGGATCCGAATAATTGAGCGCGAAACTCTCGGCGGGTTCGGCGAGGCGCACTTCGGAGTTCCCGAAAACGGCGCTCGCGAGGTCGCCGATTTCGCGCAGCTTCGACGTCCCTCCCGTGAGAAACACCGTGCCCGTGAACACTTCCCCGGCGTTGACCTTCTTCGCGATCAGCGTGAAGAGCTCCCGCAGGCGCAGCTCGGTGACGAGCTCCATCTTGTAGAGCGAAACGTGCTGCGCGAAGTCCTTCAGGTCGGCGTCGAGGGAATCGTCGTCCAGATCGATCTCGCGGAGCGCGTCGGCGTCGCGGGCGACGGCCTTGCCGTAGCGTATCTTGAGGCGCTCCGCGTCCTCCGTCCGGATCTGCAGGCCGTGCGAAATGTCGTTCGTGACGTGCTCGCCGCCGACGGGAATCACGCCCGTGAGCACGAGCCGCCCGTTGCGGAAAAGCGCGTAGTCCGACGTTCCCGCGCCGATGTCGATGACGAGGCGGTTCTTGTCCATCTCGGAATGCGTGCGCACGCTCTGCGCGGAGGCGACGGCGGCGGGAAAGAGCCCGCGCACGGTCATGCCGTAGCGGTTCGGAATCTGATAAAGCTCCGTCAGATACCTGTCCGCCGCGTCCGTGATCCACATTTCGCAGGAAAGCGAATGCCCGGCGAGGCCGAGCGGCTCGTCGCTCTCGTCGCCGTCCAGCAGATAGCGGCGGCGGCGGCGCAGCACGACGTGGCGGTCGTCGGCAAGGCGTTTGAGGCAGGATTCGAGCGCGTCGTTCTCCGCGGAGATTTTGTCCTCCCCGCTGACGACGCCGCTCTTCACGCTCGTGATCCCCGCGACGGAAAAGCCGCCGACCGCCGTTCCCGAAACGGCCAGGCAGGCGTTGCGGACGTGCCCGACGATCCCCGTCTGCTCCTCCGCCGTGCGCAGCACCGCCTGCACGCTCGACTTGAGCTCGCCGAGGTTGACGATCTCGCCCTTGCGCATGCCCTGCGTCGGCGCGGAAAACCCGCCGACGATCTTCAGCTTCGGCGCAAGATCGACGATGAAGACCTTTGTCTCCGCGCTGCCGATGTCGATGACCGCCAAAATGTTGTCTGAGTTCATGGAGAAATTCTTTTCTTTCTTTTCGGGGAAATCATTCCGCCTCCGCGGGAACGGGAATGAGGCGCATTTCGCGGAATTCCTTCGCGGGATTCTTGCGGTTCGTGATGAAAAGCATGCGGTAGTCGCGCCCGGACGCGGAGGCCCGGGCCTTCAGCGCCTCCTCGAGCCTGCCCGACTCCGCCGCCGCCGCGAGCAGGCCCAGGTCCTTGCGGAACGTCTTCGGATCGGCGGAAAAGACGATTTCGCGGATCTGCGGTTCCGCGGGATTGCTCGCGAGCGGGCGCGGAATCACGCGCAGCGCGGACCACGGCATCGCGGCGTCGCTCGGATCCGCGGGAAAATCCCGCAGCGAGACGGCTTCCCACTCGCGGAAGAATTCCGGATAGCTCGTGCGGGAAAGCGTCAGGAAATCCGCCAGCGGCGCGATGCCCTCGACGCGCTCGAACCCCGTGCCTTCGTCGACGGAGATCTTCGCGTCGCGCAGAAGCGGGAGCGCCTCGCGGGCGGCGCGCGGGAACGTCTCCGCGGGGAAAAGCACGCCGTCCTCCGCGACGAGATGCACGTTCCCGTGCGCGTCCTCGAGCCGCGCGATCGGGATGCGTTCCCGCACGAACACGCGGATTTTTCCCTCGGGCCGGCGGCGAATGTCCGCCGCGAGAATCTGCGGATACGCGAGCAGCCTGCGCCGCAGCAGGTTCAGATTGGGCGCGCGGCTTTCGTCGAAGCCCGTCCAGGCGCGGAACCACGCTTCGTCGAGCACGCCGTCCTTGTCGGAAAATTCGACGCCGACGACCCGCGTGTCTCCGCCTTCTTCGGCGAGCCCGCGCATCATGTCCGTCCACACGTAGACGAAGAGCGAGGCGATTCCGCAGAAAAGCAGCGTGAAGGAAAAGGCGCGCAGCACGCCGCGCGCGCGGCGGCGCTTGGAGGGGCGGGTGTCCCCGCGCAGCGCGGCGTTCTGCGGCAACGCGCGCCATTCCTTGGCTCGCATTCTTTCCGAGAGGCTCTGATTCCGTCTGCGCTGCATGTTTTCCGAAAATTTTTCCGGAAAACACTACGCGTTCCCGCCCGCGCGGGCAAACAGGATTTTATCGCCGGTCCCGAAGCGAGGGCGAAAGGCCCTTGCGGCGCGCGAAAAAAAAAGCGTTCCCGCGAACGTGAACGCTTTTTTTTCGTGCGCGGAGAGCGCGGAGCGGAATCAGTAGCGGAAGTTGATCCAGGCGCCCCACCACACGTTGTGGTCGTTGTTGTCTTCATCGGCGAGTCCGTCGTCGCCGTCGTTGTTGTAGGCGTAACGGACGCCCAGGCCGACGTCCGTGCCGCTGTTCACGCGGTAGGAAAGGTCGGCGGAAACCGCGACGTAGCCGTAGTCGTTATGTCCCTGCGCCCAACCGTAAGGACGCTGATCGCCGTTGTATTTGTTCGCGTCGACGTAGCCGTAGCACGCGCCGAGCTTGAGGGCGACGTCCGAACCGAGCTCGAAGCTCTTTTCGAGACCGATTTCGTAGGCGAGCTGGTTGCAGTTCCAGTTGTAGGAGACGCGCCCGTAGCCGACGACCGCGGTGTCTTCGTTCCCGTCGAGCAGATTGAACACGCGGGAGACGCCGAAGAAGATTTCGTTCTGGCGGTTGAGAGGCGCGCGGTTCATTCCCGCGGCGCTTTCACGATCGTTCCAGCCGGTGAACTTGTAGCCGAGGTCGAGCGTGACGGTTTCGCCGACGGCGATTTCCGTGCCGACCGTGATCGAGCCTTCGTCGGAAAGCACCACGCCTTTGCGCTCATTGTCCGTCGGGGACATCCAGAAGAAGTCGGCGTACGGCGTGAAGCCGATTTCCGACGACTGCGGGACGAAGTATTTCAGGGAAATCGTCGTCTGCGTGTTTTCGTTGACGATGCGCTTGCCGTAGGAAATGTAGCGGCTTTCGAAATCGAACGTGGCGCCGATGACGAAGTCCTTTTCCGGCGCGGGCTGCGTGGCGGCTTCCTGCGCGAACGCGGTGACGCCGAACGCGGCGACCGCAAGAGCGGTGATGATTTTCTTCATTTTGTTTGTTTCCTGTTTGATTTTTATGAATTAAGGAGTCTGCAGAGGATATTTTCGCCCTGCGGGAACGCAAGCACGTAATTTCCCCCGCGCGGTTCAGGCGCGGAGATGCGCGATGACGGCGTCCGCGAACTCCGAGCA
>JBJEVP010000151.1:0-34611 GCA_051884475.1 Candidatus Spyradosoma sp. | reverse complement strand
AAATTTTCCCAGCTCATGACGATTTACAGAAAAATTTTTACTGCGCGGGAACGTTTTCGACCGGTTGCGGCTCCTGCGCGGGAACGGCCTCGGGCGCGGGCTGCGCCGCGGGTTCCTCGGCGGGAACGATCGCCGCCGCCGGAGCCTCCTCCGCCGCGGGAACGGGCTGCGCCTCCGCCTTTTCCTCGAGCTTCAGGCCTTCGCCCTCGCCCTTGTCGCGGGCTCCGAGAAACGCGAGATAAAGCGCCGCGCACAGGATGAAGAACGCGGAAATGAAGATCACCGTCGCCTTGGAAAGCACGCCGGCGGCTTCCCCGCCGAAGACGCTCTCGGAAGTCGCGCCGCCGAGCGCCGAGCCCATGCCCGCGTTCGCGCTCGGCTTCTGCATAAGAACGAAAAGGACGACCAGCACGCACACGAAGGCGAGGACCGTCAAAGCACCGTAAATAAGAATACTGCCCATAGGTAATTGAAGTCCGCTATTAAATGCGCCCACCCCCCGACACGCAAGCGCGGAATCATCTTCCCGCGCGGGATCCGCGGGACGCACGCGAAGCCCCGCGCGAAAAAAAAACTTTGCCTTTTCCCGACTTCGGAAGAAAAAGAAGGACACGCACACGGAAAAAAATCCATGAAGATCAGACTTTCTCAAAACGAGATGAGGGAATACGTCGCGGCCCGGAAACTCCTGCCGGAAACGGGAATCGGGCTCATCGAGGCGGCGGCCCTGGCGAACGCGATATCGGAGCGGCTGGGAGCCGACGCGGGAACGGAGCCCCTGACGCTCCTGCTCGAAAAAATCGCGCGGAGCCGGGAGGAGAACGCGAGGAAGGCGGCGGCGACGTTTCCCGAAATCTTCGAACGCTACCTCGCCGCGAGGTGCAATCTGCGTCCGCGGACGCGGAGCGACTATCGCCAACGGTGCCGGCAGCTCCTCGAACGTTCGCCGAAACTGAAAAGCTCGCCCTTGTCCCGGGTGACGACGGAGGACTGCCTCGAAGCGCTCGCCGCCGCGTTCCCGAAAACGAGACAGGCCGTGAAGGGCCGCTCGCTGATGTCGGCGGTCTTCGGCTTCGGCGTCAGGCTCGGCGTCGTGCCGCGCAATCCGGTGTCGGCGATCGGCATTCCGGAAGTCGAAGAAAAGGAGATTCTTCCGCTGACGCCGCGCGAGGCGAAAACGCTCGTCCGCACGGCGAAGACCGTCGCGGGACCGAGGGCGGCGCTCGCCGTCGGGCTGATGCTCTACGGCGGAATACGTCCGAGCGAAGTCGCGCGTCTGAAACGCGCGGACGTGGATCTGAGCGAAGGCGTCGTCTGCATCGCGCCGAACCGCAGCAAGACGGGCGGCGCGCGGCACGTCTCCGTGTTCCCGCCGCTGACGCGCCTTCTGCGGCTCCGCGGCGCGCTTCCGCCGTCGGACGAGGACAGAATCGTTCCCGCGGACTGGACGCGCAAATGGCTGCGCATCCGTCGCGCCTGCGGCTGGGGAAACGCGGGGAAGCCGTGGCGTCAGGACGTCCTGCGGCACACCTTCGCGAGTTATCATCTGAAACTTTTCCACGACATCACGAAGCTCCAGCTCGAGATGGGACACAGCACGCCGAAGCTCCTCTTCACCCGCTACGTGAATCTGCGCGGAGTCACGCGCGCGGACGCCAAGGCTTTTTTCCGTTGAAAAAAAGAGGAGAGATGAGAGGTGAGTGCTTAGAGGGAAAAATCCTTTTAGGGGAAAAGGAGCGCGATGGGAACAGGGCAATGGATAACGGACAGTGAATACAAAGTTTTTGCCGAGGCAAAAAAAGCTGAGAGCTGAGGGCTTAGAGCTTAGAGGGAGAAATCCGTTTTCATCCGTTCAATCCGTGTTTCATTTTCTTCTCCTTCTTTCTCTTCTGTTCCTTCCCGGTTCAAATTTTCAATTTTCAACTTTCAATTCTCAACTGAAGAAGCGGCGGAAGAACTCGGGCGGCGGGCTGACGATTTCGACGCGTTCCCGCGTGCGCGGATGCGTGAAGGACGTCTTCCACGCGTGCAGCGCGAGGCGCGGCGCGTTCCCGCGGCCGTACATGCGGTCTCCGACCAGCGGATGCCCCGCCTCGGCGAAATGCACGCGGATCTGATTCTTCCGTCCGGTGAGCAGCTCGACGCGGAGCACCGTCCGCCGGGGCGAACGGTCGATCACGGCGTAGCGCGTCGCGGCGAAGCGTTCCCGCCCGTCGCGCGGCTCTCCGGGCGCGAGACTGCGCACGCGGTAATTTTCGTCTTCGACCAGAAAGGACTCGATCGTTCCCGCGTCGGGCTCCACGGCGCCGTCGGCGACGGCGAGATAAATCTTTTCCGTGCCGTCCCAGTCCTCGTGCATGCGTTCCCGGAACGCGAAGGACTTCGCGAAGAGCAGAATCCCGGAAGTCTCGCGGTCGAGGCGGTTCACGGCGAAGAGTTCCCTGCGGGAACGCGGATCGCCCTTGCGGAAAAATTTCGTCATGAGCGAAAGCGCGTTGCGCTCCGGCTCGTAGCGCGCGGGAACGCTGAGCATTCCGGCGGGCTTTTCGACGACGACGAGATCGGCGTCCTCGAAGAGAATCGAGACGCCGCGCGGAAGATATTTTTTCGGCGGAGGCTTGGGCATCAGCTCGATTTCGCGGGCGCGGAGGGCAGCTCGCTCTTCTTCCACGGCGTCTTTTTCGCGAGCGGCGGCATCTCGCGGCTTTCGAGCACCGTTCCCGCGGGAATCTTCATCCCCGCGAGAAAATCGCGCGCGGGCAGCATGCGTCCGCCCGGACGCTGCAGCGAATGAATGCGCAGAAAATCCGTTCCCGCGGCGACGAGCAGTTCGCCCTTCACCCAGGGCATCACCGTGCCGGGCGCGGCCGCGGGAAGCTCCGGCGCGGAGACGGCCTCCACGCTCCCGAGCTTGATTTCAAGCCCGTTGAACGGGAACGTGCAGCCCGGCCACGGCGACAGCGCGCGCGTGCGGGCGGCGATCATGCGCGCGGGAGCGGAAAAGTCGATCGCGGAGTCGGCGCGGGAAATCTTGCGCGTGTAGGACGCGTGCTTCTCCGGCTGCGGAATGCTCTCGGCGTCACCGCGGATGATGCGCGGAAGCGTGTCCACCGTGATGAACGTGCACGCCTCGGCGATGCGTTCCCGCAGCGACGCGCGCGTGGAATCCTCGTCGAGCGGAATGACGGCGCTGCCGACGACGTCGCCCTCGTCCAGCGCGGGAACGATGCGCTGCAGCGTGACGCCCGTTCCCGTGTCGCCGCTCGCGATCGCCGCCTCGATCGGCGCGGGACCGCGGAAATGCGGCAGCAGCGACGCGTGATAGTTGAAGAATCCGATCTTCGGCGCGTCCAGCATCTCCTGCTTCAGAATGTGCCCGTAGGCCATCACGAGCCCGATGTCGCACCCGATTTCCCGAAGCCGCGCGACGTCCTCCGCGCCGAGCTTTTCCGGCTGGAAAACGGGAATGTTGAAGCTCCGCGCCCACTGCACGACGGCGTTGGACTGGATCTTCTGACCGCGCCCGGACGGACGGTCGGGCTGGCTGTAAATCGCCTCGATGCGGACGAGCGCGCGCAGAGGCGCGCTGATCAGGGTTTCCAGAATGGGAAGCCCGATCGGATCCGAACCGAAGAAAACTATTTTTTTGAGGTCGCTCAAAACGAAGAACTGTTGAAAGTTTTTATTGGGGAAAGAAGAAGTTTCCGGAAGACCGACGCCCGCGGAAAGCACCGAAGACTCATTCCGTCGCGAGGAAGCGGCGAGCCGGCCGCTTTCTAATTTTTACTTCTTTCTTCCTTTTTTTTCCATCAGAAAAACCAATTCACCCCGAGCGAGAAGGAATGCGCGCGCTCGCCCGAACGGAGCGTTCCCGTGTAGCCGCCGAAGAACTCCGTGCAGTCCGTGAACGCCCAGTGCAGATAGGCGCCCGCCTCGAGCGCGGAGGGCTCGTTCTCGCGGGACTCGACGACGTAGTCGGTGTCCGTTCCCGCCATGCGCGCGTCGAGCGAATACGTGTCGTTGCCGAAATCCATCAGCCAGGCCGCGCGCACCGAGAACTGAAGCGCGTCCGTCGCGAGGAACGCGGCGGAAAGCCCGAGGTCGGAGCGCACGCCGAACGCGCCGTCGGAATCGAAATCGAGCGCGTTTTCGCCCGCTCCCGTCTCGCCGAAAGAACCGGCGCGGGAATACGCGGCGGAAAGCCCCGCGAACGCGCGGAGCGCGAAACGGTTGTGCGAACGCAGCGTCGCGCCGACCTCCGTGCGCGCGCCGAAGCGCCACGCGTCGAAGTCGCCGGAATAAATTCCGCGCTCGGACTCCGAGGACGCGTAGGCGCCGGAAAGCCCGAACGACCAGTCGAACCACTCGTTCTTGTAGATGCCGTAGGCGGAAAGACCGTAGGCGTCCGTCTCGATCTTGTGCCGTTCAGAGACGTCCTTCGTCTCGTATTTTTCGACGCCGGAGGCGACGGCGAGGCCGAACTCCCAGGAGCCGACGGGAACGGACGCGCCGACGAGCGCTCCCGCGACGGTCGAGTCGTAGGCGACCGCGCCGCCGCGCTCCCGCTGTTCGCGGAAGGAGAAATCGCCCTGCGCCCACGCGTTGAAGCTCCGGGAATTGAGCTTCTGCGCGAGCTCGGATTCCCGCCGGCGGCGCGCCTCGAGCTCGGCGGAGACTTCGCCGCCGCGCTGCGCCAGCTTTTCGAGATAACCGCGCATGTAGGGCGACTGCAGCTTGTTCTCGCCGTAGATGAGCGGCGTGAGCAGGCGCGTTCCCGCGCGCAGCTGCACGGAGCGCAGGAACTCGTGCGTGCGGTTCACGCCTTCGCGCTGCGCGTCGCCGAAAATCGTTCCGCGGAACGCTTCGCCGTTCAGCCCTCTGAAGATCAGCGCCCCCGTCGCCGAGTCCCACACGAAGCGGGAGGCGACGGAATAGTCGTTCACGTCCTCGATGCGGAGGTCCTGAAGAATCGATTCGTCGTGAACGCCGAGAAGGCCGAGCGGATCGCCCTTGTGCAGCTTCGTCGCGTCGACGAGCACGCGCCCGCCGGAAAGCGAAACGTTCGTCGTCTGATCGACGACGTTTCCGAAATCGATCGCGCTCCCCGAGGCGGAAAGATCGATCGTTCCCGCGACCCCGTCGGAGTCGTTGCGGAAGGTCGAGCCCGCGTCCAGAACGAACGTCGTGTCCGCAGCGACGACGAGCGTTCCCGCGTTCACGAAATTCCCCGTGAAGTTCGGCGCGCCGGCGGACGCGTTCCCCGCGACCGTCGTCGTCCCGTTGTTGTAGAACTTTCCGTCGAGCAAAAGAAGACTCGCACCCTCGGAGAAAACGAACTCGTGGTTGGACGAAGTTCCGGCGCTTCCGACGTTCACGTCGCCCGTCACGCGGACCGTTCCCGCGAGCGTCATCTTCACCCGCGTGCTTCCGTTCGCGTTCAGATTCCCGACCACGTCCGCGATCGAGACCGTTCCCGTGCCGGAGACGTCGCCGACGAGCGTTCCCGCGCCGGCGAGTTCCGCCCCGGAGCCGCTCAGACTCGCGTCGCCGACGAGCGTCGTCGTCTCCGTGACGTCGAGCGTTCCCGAAATCGAAATCGGGTTCGCATTCGACGCGCCGCTCCCGGTGCCGCCTTCGCCGGAGCCCTCGCCCTCGGAGAACGTCGTTCCCGCATCGGGAGCTTCCCCGCCTTCCGAAGGCGGCTCGTCCGCGGCGACCATTTCGAAATACTGATACTCGCCCGCCTCTCCGAGCACGGATTTTCCCGAGACGCTCAGCGATTCGAGCTTTAACGGATTGCCCTCGTTCGAACCGACCGCAAGCAGCGTCCCGCCGGAGAGCCTGAAGTTCCGCGCTCCTTCCTCCTGCGAACCGACGGCGAGCGAAAGCGTCACGCCCTCGCCGACGGAAATTCCGGATCTGACCTTCACGCCTGCGCCGACGGAGAAAATTCCCGCGCGCAGCTCTTTCGTCTCGTTCCCCTCGTCGTCCGTCACGGTTTCGTAAAATTCGGAAAAATCGATGTATCCGCTTTCCTCCGCCTCGCCGTAAAGCACGAGCGTTCCCGAGCCGGAAATCACGGCGCCTTCGACTTCCGCCGAATGCGCGACCTTCTTCAGCGCGAGCGTCGCGTCTTCGTCGATTTCGATCGTCGCGCCGCTTTCCGTGAACGTGAGCGTGTCCGCGACGCCGAGCGTTCCCGCGCCGGCGAGCCTCAGCGTTCCCGCGCCGAGCGAAAGATTCGCGACCTCCAGAGAGCCCGCGGTCTCGCCGTCGTTCGAGAACGTGAACGTCGTCGAGTTCTTCACGGAAAACGTTCCCGAGCCGGAGACGACCGCCGCGCCGGAAACGCCCGCGTTCACGCCGTCGAGCGAGAGCGCTCCCGTCAGTTTCGTCTCCGCGCCGAACGCGAACGACGCGCCCGAACCGACGTTCAGCGTTCCCGCGATTTCCGCCGACGCGCAGCCGCCGAAGTCGGAGGCGACGTTCAGCGTCGCGCCCGAGGCGACGGAAAGTTTTTCGAGCGCGGAAACTTCTCCCGCGAGCGTCGCGTTCCCGCCCGCGATTTCGAGCGAAATCTCCGCGGAGACGGGCTCTCCGGCCGCGTCCGCGCCGTCGAGCGCGACGACGTCGCCGAGCGTCAGATCGCCGTCGCCTTTCTTCACGATCGCGAGCGTCGCGCCCCGCGCCGTGATTTTGTCGGAGACGGTCGCGGACTCGACGTTCTCGCGCCCCGTGACGTTGCCGTCGTCGTCGCGTATCAGCGTCGCGTTCTGTTCAAAAATCAGCGTCGCGGAGCTTTTCGCCTCGGCGCCCGCGCCCTTGCCGACGAAGATTCCGTCGCTCGCGCCGTTCGCGGTGTTCCTGGAAATCGTCGTGTTTCCGCGCAGCGTGAGCGTCGTCTCCGCGCGCGAAGAGACGTCGAGATAAATCGCGCCGCCGAAGGCGTTCCCGGCCGTCGCGGTCGCGGAGTTGCCCTGAATCGTCGCGCCCGTGAGCGTCACGTTCCCGCCGCGCGCGTAAATCGCGCCGCCGAAGGCGTTCCCGGCCGTCGCGGTCGCGGCGTTGTCGGAAAGGTTCAGCGTTCCCGCCGTCTGCGAAAACGTTCCCGTCGCGCAGAGCGCGCCGCCGAACACGTTCCCGGTCGCGGCGACGGCCCGGTTTCCGGAAATCCCGTGCTCTGCGTCGCCGGAAATCAGGAACGCGCCCGACTCCAGGAAAATCGCGCCGCCGCGCGTCTCGACGTCCGCTTCCGCCGTGTTGTTCGTCGCCGAAAACCTGCCGCCGACGCGCACCGTTCCCGAGGAATACGCCGCGCCGCCGGACGCCCGCGCGTCGCTCGTCGCACTGTTTCCCTTCAGCGAAAAATCGCCGGAAAGCGTCAGCGAGCCCGCGGAGGAAACGTAGAGCGCTCCGCCCTGCGCGTCGCCGGACGCCGCCGCGCGGTTGCCCGTCATCTCGAAATTCCCCGCGGAGACCTTGCCGCTCTCGACGTAGAGCGCGCCGCCGAAAGCCGCGCCGTTCCCGTCGCCGGAAGTCTCCGCCGCGTTGCCGGAGAACGCCGTCGTCGTTTCCGCCGCAAACGCGAGCGTTCCCGCAGAATAAATCGCACCGCCCGCCGTGCCGGAGCGCCTGCCGTTCTCGCCCGTTCCCGCCGCGCAAGTCGCGGCGGCGGCGTTGTTCTCAAAATTCGTCGCGCCGGAAAAATTCTGCGTCGCGCCTTGCGCGAGGAAAATCGCGCCGCCCCGGGCGAAAGTCGTTCCCGAGGCGGACGCGGCCGTTCCCGCGTTCGCCGCGTTCCCCGAAAAGACCGCCGCGCCCGTGAATTTCTGCTCGCCGCCCTCGGAGAAGACCGCGCCGCCCTGAGCGACGCGCGCGGAAGCGACGTTGCCGGAGAACTTCGTCGCGCCGAGCGCGAGTGTTCCCGCGCTTTGGAAAATCGCGCCGCCCAAAGCGAGCGCTTCCGCCTGCGCCGAAGCGTCCGCCGTGTTTTTCGAAAACGCCGCGCCGTCCGCGTCCGCCGCGGACAGCTTCAACGTCCCGCCCGCGAGGTAAATCGCCCCGCCTCGGGCGACGGGAACGACGCCGTCGGTCTGCGCCTCGTCCGCGCCGAGCGCGAGCAGCGTCGCCGAGTTTTCGTTGAAAAAGAGTTTTCCGGAATCGAACGTCGCGTCCGTGACGTCCGAAATCGAGGCGAGCGCGCCGCCCTGCGCCGTCGTCTTCGCCGAAACGGAATTGCTCCAAAAATCGAGGCTTCCGAGCGCCGCGCCGTCGATTTTTCCGCCGTTGAGCGCGAGCGCGCCGCCCGTCGCGGAGGACTGCGTCGTTTCGGCTTCGTCCGAAGCGCGCGCGGAGGGCGTTTCCCCGCCTTCGCCGCCTTCCTCGCCCTCACCCTCGCCTTCGCTTTCCGCGGGAACGGTGCAGGCGAGCCCCGACGCCTCGACGCGGTTGCCCGTGAACGAAAGCCGTCCCGCGAGCGTCACGTTCGCCGTGTGCTCCTTGGTCGCGGCGCCGTCGGCGTCGGTCCCGTTTTCGAGCGCGCCGTAAACGTAGAGCGCGCCGCCCTGCAGCGTCGCCCCCGCCTTGTCGGAGCGGACCGCGTTGGACGCGAAGGCCGTTTCTCCCGCGAGGGAAAGTTCGGCGGAGGAAACGGCGACGGCGCCGCCGCTCGCGACCGTGAGCGGCGATTCGCCGACCGCTTCATTGCCGGAAAAATTCACCGTCGCGGTCTCGGCGAAAGTCGCCCGCCCGCCGTCGCACACGAGAAGCGCGCCGCCGCCGAGCTGCGACGCCTCCGTCGCGGAATCGCGGTCGAGATTGCGCACCGCGTTTCCCAAAAATCCGATTTCCGCCGTTCCCGTCGCGTCGAAATATCCTCCGGAGACGCCGACCGCGCCGCCCTGCGCGTTCAGGCCGCGAGCGGAATTGCCATCGAAGCGCAGCTTCGTGTCCGCGACCTGCAGACCGAATTTCTTCGTTCCCGTTTCGTCCACGACGTTGTCGGGATATTTCGTCGAGGAAGAGGAGCCGTCCGCGTTCAGCTTGGCGTTGGAGACGAAGACCGCGCCGCCGCTCGCCGTTGCGGCTTCCGATTCCGCGCGGTTGTCTCGGAACACGGTCGTTCCCGCGCCGGAGACGGAAAGCAGTCCGGACGCGAAAATCGCGCCGCCCGTCGCGCCGAGCGTCTCCGTCTGCGCCTCGCCCTCGGAATCCGCATAGGCGACGACGTTTCCGACGGCGACGTTCCCGCTGAAGACGACGTCCGCGCCGTCGGCTCCGCTCGTCAGCCTGATTTCGTCCATGATGTGCGCGGAGACGATCGCGCCGCCCGACGCGCGGTAATTCGTGTATCCGTCGGCGACGAGGCGGCGGTTCTCGATCGTCGTTCCCGCGCCGACGTTCAGCACGGAAGAGGAGACGTTGCCCGTGGCGAACGCGCGTCCGGTTTTCTTGGCGGCGTCCGCCGTTCCCGCGATCGTGAGATTCTCGACCGAGAGCGTCACCCCGCTCAGGAAAAAGAGGTCTCCGGAGCCCTCGACGCCCAGCTCGTGCGCCGTCGAGGAAATCGTCCGGCCGTTTCCGAGAATTTTGCTTCCCGTCGCCTTCACGCCGATGCCTCCCGTCGCCGTGACGGTCGTCGTGGTGATTTCGTTGCCCTCGTCGTCGGTCGTGGTCTCGGACTCGGTTTTCGTCGTGTCGACTCCAAATCCTTCTGTGAGCGAGAGGTCCGCGTTGTCGTAATAAACGTCCTTCGTGACGGGATTTCCTTCCTCGTCGGTTTCCCCGGTTTCGACCGAATGCGTTTCCGAGAGGTATTTGCGGAGGTCGCTTTCGGCAGAGACGTCGTAGGTCTCGCGCGGTTCCTCCTCCGCGCGGAGGAAGGCGCCCGTCGCGGCGACGAACAATGCGGCAAAGGAAAGTCCGGAAGAAATTTTCATGTCTTTTTTTTTGGGAAAAAAGTTTTTCTTTGCGCGAAGCGTCGCGCGGGCGTCATTTCGTTTTTTTGCGGCGGGAACGCGCGGGCGGACGGGCGTTCCCGCCGCGCTTTTTCGCCGGAGGCACGATGCGCGAGTTCCCGCGCGTCTTCGCCGTGGAGGCGCCGCCGACGGTCTCCGTCTGCTGCGCCATGAAGAACGTGCGCTCCTGCTTGGGCTTGCCGACGAAGTCGAACTTCACGGGAACGCCGCCGAGCGCGAACGCGTCGTAAAACTTGGAGAGCAGAAAACGCTCGTAGCCGTCGTCGATCTTTTCCTCGGAGTTGCAGAACAGGCGCACGCGCAGCGGCTTGTTGCCCGTCTGGACGGCGTAGTAGCACTTGAAGCGGCGTCCGCTGACCATCTTCGGCGGATTCGCCTCCATCACGCCGTGAATGACGCGGTTGAGCTGTCCGGTCGGAATCTGCACGTTCATGCGCTCGAAGAGCGAACGCGCCTCGCGGAGCATCGTCTCGACGCGCAGACCTTCGAGCGCCGACGTGAAGAGCACGGTCGAACCCGGCAGGAAGAAGAGCTCGCGGTTGACCGCCTTCGCGAACTCTCGGCGGAACTCGTCCTCGCTCTCGTAGCCGTTGACCGTTCCCGCGCGGAAATGCTTCAGCGCCAGGTCCCACTTGTTCACGACGACGACGAGCCCCGCTCCCGTTTCGATGATCTGCCCGGCGAGCTGCTTGTCGAGACGCGTGACGCCCGTCACCGCGTCGATGACGAGGAAGCACACGTCCGCGCGGCTCATCGCCTCGTCCGTGCGCAGAGCGGAAAAATATTCGAGCGTGTCGAACTTGTTCCTGGCGCGCTTGCCGGCGGTGTCGATGAGCTCGAACTCCGTCGTCTCGCCGGTCTTCTTGTCGGTGTAGTCGAGACGCTGGCGGATCGGGTCGCGCGTCGTTCCCGCGACGTCGCTCACGATGAGGCGCGAGGACTTCGTGAGCGCGTTCCCGAGCGAACTTTTCCCGACGTTCGGGCGCCCCGCGAGGCAGATGCGGATCGGCGCGGGCGTTCCCGCGGCGGGCTTTTCGCCCTCGGCGGACTCCTCGTCGCCGTCGGCTTCGGGCGCGAAGCCGATCTCCTCGAGAATCTTGCGCTTGAGAAATTCGATCCCGCGGTTGTGTTCGGCGGAAATCAGAATCGGAGCGCCGAAGCCGAGCGAAAAGAAATCGCCCTGCTCCATGTGGCGGTCCTCGTTGTCCACCTTGTTCACGACGAGCAGGACCTTTTTTCCGAAGCCGCGCAGACGCGCCGCGACCTCGTGGTCGAGCGGCGTGCAGCCCTGCGAAACGTCCGTCACGAGCAGCACGAGCTCCGCCGCCTGAATCGCGAAGGACACCTGCTCCTCGACGGCGTCGGCGATGACCTTGGGCGTCGCCTCTTCGGTGAAAAGCCCGATTCCGCCCGTGTCCATCAGCAGATAGTCGTCCACGGGAACGCGCTCCGTGATGAGGTCGCGCGTCACGCCCGGCATGTCGTGCACGATGGAAACGCGCCGCCCGACGAGGCGGTTGAAAAGCCGGCTCTTCCCGACGTTCGGGCGGCCGACGATCGCGACGCTGCGCGGAATCTCGTTCTGCTTTGCCATAAAGAATTTCTCCGTCCCCTCAATTTCTCAAATTCCGCCGCGCAAGTCGATTGCGAACTTTCGCGCGGGAACGCGGACGGCGGCGCCGCCTAATTTCTAATTTGCGCGAAGCGCGCGCGGCGGATAGGATGGCCGGGATTTTAGTTTATGTATCTGAAGGAAATCGTCATCAACGGATTCAAAAGTTTCGCGGACCGCACGCGCATCGACCTCAAGCCGGGAATCACGGCCATCGTCGGACCGAACGGCTGCGGAAAGTCCAACATCGTGGACGCGATCCGCTGGGTGCTCGGCGAACAGAGCGCGAAGGCGCTGCGCGGAGGCTCGATGCACGACGTCATCTTCTCGGGAACGGACAAGCGCAAGCCGCTCCCGTTCTGCGAAGTCGAACTGGTGTTCGCGGACTGCGAAAAGGACCTGGGCACGGCGTTCAACGAAGTGTCGATTCTGCGCCGCGTCTCGCGCGAAGATTCCTCGGATTATTTTCTCAACGGCAAGGCGTGCCGCCTCAAGGACATTCAGCGCCTGTTCATGGACACGGGCGTGGGGCGCGTGTCCTATTCGTTCATGGTGCAGGGGCAGATCGACCAGATCCTGTCCGCCAATCCCGCCGAACGCCGCACGCTCTTCGAGGAGGCCGCGGGCATCACGCGCTACAAGGCGCAGCGCAAGGAGGCGCTCGGCAAGCTCGCGCTCGTCGATCAGAACCTCGCGCGCATCACGGACGTGATCGACGAGATTTCCCGCCAGATCGGCTCGCTGAAGCGCCAGGCGGCGAAGGCGCTGCGCTGGAAGCGCACGCAGCACCGGCTGCGCCATCTCGACCTCGCCTCGCTCGCGCACCAGTACGCGGAGCGCCGCGCGGCCGTCGCCGCGCTCGAAGCCGACGCGGGAACGCTCCGCGGGAACGTCGCCGCCCTGCGCGACGCGCTGCGGGAACGCGAAGAGACGCTCGCCGCGGCGAAAGTCGAACGCGCCGAACTTTTTCAGAAAATCGAACAGGGCACGCAGACGGCCTTCGCTCTCCGCTCCGAAAAGGAAAACGCCGAAGCGCAGGCGCAGATGGCGGAGGTGCGCCGCAACGACCTGCGGGAACGCGTCGCGCAGGTCGAGCAGGAAAGCGTCGCGCTCGAAGCGCGCCGCGCCGAAATCGAGACGCGTCTGCGCGGCGACGCCTCGAACCAGCTCCGCCACGCGGACGACGTCGAAGGCGCGGACGAAAATTACCGCCGCAGCCGGAGCGAGCTCGAAACGCTGCTCTCGGACCTCTCTTCCGCGGACCGCGCCCTCGCCCAGGAACGCCAGGCGCTGCTGATGAACGAGGGCGAAATCACGCGCCACCGCGCCACGGTGACGAACGTCGAAGTCGAGCTCCGCACGTCCGAAAGCCGCCACGCGGAAATCGCGAACGCGCTCGCGCAGATGCGCGAGGAACGCCACGCGCTCGAAGCGCGCTTCGCGGAAATCCGGACGGTCGCGGAGACGCGCCGCGCCGAACATGCCCGCGCGCGGCAGGAAGTGACGGAGTCCCAGGAGCGCGCGAAGGCGCTCGCCGCGCAGTTCCGCGAGCAGCAGCAGAAGATTTCGCAGCTGGACCGCGTCGTCGCCCGCACGTCCGCGCAGCTCAACGTGCTCGAACAGCAGCTCGCGAAGTTCGAAGGATTTTCCGCCGGAGCCAAGGCCGTCCTCAGGGGAGAACTCGGCGACGCCGTTCCCGCCGGAACCGCGCACGCGCTGAACGCGCTGCTCGAAATCGGCGATCCGGACGACGCCGTCGCCGTCGAGGCGCTGCTCGGCGCGGCGGCGGAAACGCTCGTGTTCGATTCCGCGATTTCCGTTCCCGCCGTCGCGAGGACGCTCGCGGAAAAGGAAGCCGGAGCCGCGTTCCTCGCCGACGGCGGAATCGTCGCGCGGAGAAACTCGGCCCGCGGCGCGGACGCGGCCGCTCCCGCCGCGCTTCCCGATTTCCTGCGCCCCGCGGGAACGCTCTTCTCCGTGAAGAATCCCGAGCTCGAGCCGACCGTGCGCGCGCTCTTCGAGCGCTGCTTCACCTGCGACCGCCTGGACGATTTTCTCGATTTTCTCAAAACGGCTCCCGACTTCGACTTCGTGCTCGTCGCGACGCCCGGCGGCGAAACCGTCGACTGCCGGGGATTCATCCGCGGCGGGAACGCGGAACGGAGCGACGGCGTATTCCGCCGCCGGAACGAGCTGCGCCTGCTGCGGGAACGCCTCGCCGCGGAGAACGACGCGCTCACCGAAGCGAACCGCCGCGCGATGGAAATCCAAGCGGAAAGCGAGGAGACCGACGCGGAGACCGAGCGCCGGCGCGTCGCCGCCGCGGAACTCGCGCAGGAGATTTCCGAAATCTCCGCCGACGAACGCGCGGCGGAAAAGGCGCTGAACGACAACGCCGCCGCCGTGACGCGGCAGGAAAATCTGCTCGCCGAGTTCGAGGACAATCGGGACCGCGCGAAATCCCGAATGGAGGAGGCGCAGGCCCGCCTCGCCGAGAAGGAAACGGAAATCGAGGACGCGAGGACGCGCATCGCCGAAGGCGAAAAGAAACTCGAGGCGCTGCGCCGCGAGGCCGAAATCCGCCGCGATGCGCTCAACGAAGTGCGCTTCGACCTCGCGCAGAAGAAGCAGAAGCTCGAACTTTTCGAAAGAGAGCTCGCGGGAATGCGCTCGCAGATCGACGAAATCGCCTCGCGCCTCGCGACGCGGGAACGCGAAAAGGAGATGATGACCGCGCAGATCGCCGCCTTCGGAGAACAGGCGGAGAACGCGCGCGCGCGCGCCGGACAGCTCGCGGAGACCATCGCCGCCGCCGCCGCGACCCTCGAGTCGCAGCGCGCCGCGCTCGGCGGGCTCGAAGCCCGCGCCGAGGAGCTCGAACGCTCCCTCGCCGCCGAACGCGAGACGCTCCGCGAAAACGAGACGAAGCTCAACGCGCTCGAAGTGCGCCTCACCGAAGAGACGTCCCAGAGCGCCTTCGTTTCGGAAAAAGTCTCCGCGGAATATCAGCTCGACGTCGCCGAAATCGACTGGAAGCGGAATCTCTGGATCGCCGACGAAGAGTTCGAGACCAAGGTCCGCTTCGACGAACTCGAGGACGAGGACGGCGCCGAAACCGAAGTGCGCCCGAAGGTCCGGCGGGAACGCGGCGACCCTTCGCCCGAAGACCTCGCCGCGATGGACGACACCGACTGGGCGCCGATCCGCCGCGAAATCCTTTCCCTGCGGGAACGCCTCAACTCGATGGGCGCCGTCAACCACGCCGCCATCGAGGAATACGCCGAACTGCGGGAACGCTACACTTTCCTCAAGACGCAGTCCGACGACCTGTGGAACTCGAAGAACGAACTCGTCAGGGCGATCGACGAAATCAACGGCACTTCCCAGAAGCTCTTCACCGAAACGTTCGAGCAGATCCGGAAGAATTTCAGATTCACCTTCGAGCGGCTTTTCCACGGAGGAGAAAGCGACCTGCAGCTCGTGCAGTCCGAAGACGTGCTCGACAGCGGAATCGAAATCATCGCGCGCCCGCCGGGAACGAAGCTGCGGAGCATTTCCCTGCTCTCCGGCGGCCAGCGCACGATGACCGCCGTCGCCCTGCTCTTCGGCATCTACATGGTCAAGCCTTCGCCCTTCTGCGTGCTCGACGAACTCGACGCGCCGCTCGACGACGCGAACGTCGGCCGCTTCACGGACATCGTGCGCGAGTTCACGCGCTACTCGCAGTTCCTCGTCGTCACGCACAACAAGCGCACCGTCTCCGCCGCGAACACGATTTACGGCGTGACGATGCAGGAACGCGGCGTGACGCAGCTGCTCTCGATGCGCTACAACGCCGATTCCGGCGACGCGGAGACCGTTTCCCTCGAAGGCGCCGGCAGAGGCAGGTTCGACATGGCGCGCTGATTCTTCTTTTTTCTTTCACTTTCCGTTTTTTTTTCAACATCCGATTTTTTTTTCGTCCCATGCCCTGGTCCGTCTATCTCGCGCTCAAACAACTGTTCCCGCCCGGCAAACGCTTTCCGGCGTTCGCGCTCGTCTCCGTAGTCGGCGTGGCGATCGGCGTATGCTCGCTGCTCGTCGTGCAGACGGTGATGAACGGCTTTTCGCAGGAACACCGCGAAAACATTCAGCGCATGTACGGGCACGAAATCGTGCGCAACGTCAGCTTTCGCCCGCTGCGCGACTGGAAGAGCGTCGCGGAGAAGCTGACCGCCGTTCCCGGCGTCGCCGCCGCGTCCCCGTTCGCCGAGGGACAGGTGATGGTGAAATACGGGAACGTTCCCGCGCTGCCTTTCGTGCGGGGAATCCATCTCGACCTCGAGGACAAGGTCATTCCCGTGAAGAAGCTCGTCATCGAAGGCTCGCTCGACGATCTCGACGACGACCGCGTGATTCTCGGCGACAGGCTCGCGAACGTGCTCGGAATCCGAGAAATCGGAGAAAAAATCGAAGTCTATTCTCCGACGATGGTGGACGACCTGAAGGACGACCGCGTGCCCCTGCCCGTCGAGCTCGAAGTCTGCGGATTCTTCCGTTCCGGCTACGTTCCCGCGGACGAGAACACGATGCTCGTCTCGCTTCGACGGATGCAGGAGCTCTACAACCTCGGCGCCTCCGTGCACGGCATACGCCTGAGGCTCGACGACCCGGAGGAGGCGATCGCGATGCTTCCCGCGATCTCGAAGGCGCTCCCGCCCGGAGTCGAGGCGCTCCCGTGGATGTACGTGAACTTCAACTTTCTCGAGGCGATCCGCTTCGAGAAATCGATGCTGTTCTTCCTGATGTTCATCATCACGCTCGTCGCGTCGTTCTCGATCGCGAGCACGCTGTTTTCGGCGGTCGTGAAGCGTTCCCGCGAAATCGGCATTCTCGGCGCGCTCGGCGGGCGCCCGCGGCAGATTCTGACGATCTTCGCCGCGCAGGGCGTGTTCGTCGGCGCGATCGGCTACGGCTTCGGCTGTCTGCTGACGTTCGCGATCGTCGCCGGGCGCGACCGCATCGTCGCCTTCATCAACAATCTCTTCGGCAGCGGAGAAATGGTCGCGCAGATGTACATGTTCCGCGAAATTCCCGTGCACTACAACGTGAACGACTTCCTGCTCGCCGCGCTCTTCACGATAGTCACGACGACGGTCGCCGGGCTCATTCCCGCGATCTGGGCGGCGCGCAGAAAACCCGCCGAAGCCATGAGGGAAAGCTGAGGCGAGCGCCGGGCGTTCTCCGAAAACGGAACCACGAAAGAACACGAAAAAGAAGTGAGCGGTGACAGGTGACATGTGACAGGTGACAAGAGCATTGTCAGAAAGGAATACTGAACATGATGTATTACGATTTGGAAGCATGGAAAGTCTCCATGGATCTCGCGCAAAAGATTTACGAGATCACGGCGGCATTTCCCAAAGAGGAACTTTTCGGAATCTGCTCTCAGATGCGCCGAGCCGCCGTTTCCATTCCCTCGAACATCGCCGAAGGCTCCGCGCGCCAGAGCGCCAAGGACAACGTCCGATTTCTCAGAATCGCCGCCGGCTCCTTGGCGGAACTGGAAACGCAGGTCGTTCTCGCACAGAGAATCGGCTTTCTTTCTTCAGAAAACGCGGCGCTTCTCAAAGAGCCCCTGAGCCGGTGCGGACGTCTTCTCGGCGGGCTTTCGACCTACGCGCAGCGCCGACTTTCCGAGTCCGCCTCCAAGTAATATCCTGTCACTTGTCACCCGTCACCTGTCACTTTTCACAAGTTACCAGCCTCCAGCTACCAGTCACTTTCCCATGCCTCCCGTACTCGCAGCCACCGCCATCAGAAAATCCTTCGCTTCCCCCGCGGGAACGATCGACGTCCTCAGGGGCGTCGATCTCGCCGTCGCCGCGGGCGAACGCGTCTCCGTCCGCGGCGAAAGCGGCGCGGGAAAAACCACGCTGCTGCAGATTCTCGGCGGCCTCGACGCGCCCGACTCCGGAGAGCTCTTCTGGAACGGCGAGCGCATCACCGGCCGCGGGAACGCCTTTCTCGCCAGGGCGCGCACGAAGCTCATCGGCTACGTGTTCCAGTTCTTCCACCTCGTCCCCGAGCTCACCGCGCTCGAAAACGTGCTGCTCGCCGCGCGCATCGCGGGAACGCCCGTGCGCGCCGCGCGGGAACAGGCGCGGGAACTGCTCGCGCGCGTCGGGCTCGGCGAGCGCGTCGGCCACCTCCCGGCAAAGCTCTCCGGCGGCGAATGCCAGCGCGTCGCGATCGCGCGCGCGCTCGTCAACCGTCCGCCGCTGATTCTCGCGGACGAGCCGACCGGCAATCTCGACGAACGCACGGGCGAATCCGTCATGCGTCTGCTGATCGACGTCTGCCGCGAACGCGACGCCGCGCTCTTCCTCGTCACGCACAATCTCGAGTTCGCCGACCGCGCCGACCGCCGCCTCGTTCTCCGCCGCGGCGTGCTGGAGGAGCTCTGAATCAAGAAAAGTCTTGCTCGGTCCGCGGGAATGCCCTTTGATAGCGGAACCGCGTTTTCTTTGGCCCGGATGGCGGAATTGGCAGACGCGTCAGACTCAAAATCTGATATCGCAAGGTGTGTGGGTTCGACCCCCACTCCGGGTACCATGACATGCCGTCGGAACATCGTCGTTTCGGCGGCTTTCCGTTTCTTCCGGGAACGGGCGGCGCCCTTCCCGCTCAAATGCCGCTCCGGCGCAGCCGGCCTTTCAGGAAAGCGATTCCTCCGGCTTCGTCGAGAAATTTCCCGTCGAGCTGCGCCTCGTAGCACTCGTCGATGATCTTTTTGAACGCGGGCGACGCGGGAACGCCCAGCGCGAGAAGATGCCGGCCGAGAATCAGCGGCTTCGGCGCGGAATCGCGCACGCGCAGGGCTTCCGCGCGTTCGAGCAGCCACGCGGACGCCGCGCGCAGCTCCGCGTTCTTTTCCGTCGCCGCGCCCATCGCGTCCGCCGAGCACACGCGCAGCAGCCGGTCGATGCGCCCCACGCGCTTCGCGAGCCGACGCACGGCGGAATCGCCCGCGCGGGAACGCCAGATCGCGATCGGCTGCATATGGCAGAGGACGAGCGGCAGCACGCCGTCGACGAGTTCGCGGAAATTCGTCATGCGCTCCAGAAATTTTTTCGCGGGAGCCACGCCGGCGGCGTCGTGCCCGTAGGCGTGCCAGCGACCGTCCTTTTCGGAAAAACGCGTCGTCGCGGGCTTGCCGAAATCGTGGCAGAGCGCGGCGAAGCCGACGACGAGGTTCTCGAAATCGTCCTCGACGCGTTCCCGCGCGAAAACGTCGGTCACGGCGAGCGTGTGGTTCCACACGTCGCCCTCGGGATGCCAGCCCGGATCCTGCTCCACGCCGATGAGCGCGGCGAGCTCGGGAAAATGTTTCACCCAACCGCAGGCGCGGAGAAAATTCAGTCCGCGGGAAGGCTCTTCGCCGCGCGTGAGGAGCTTCGCCCATTCGTCGAAAATGCGTTCGGACGAAAGTCCCTCCGGCTCGATTCCCGCGCAGAGCGCGACCGTCTCCGGCGCGACGTCGAAGCGGAAACGGGCCGAAAACTGCATCGCGCGGAGCACGCGCAGCGGATCTTCGACGAACGCGGGCGACGTGTGCCGCAGGATTTTCCGCTCCAGGTCGCCGCGCCCGTCGAAGGGATCGAGAACCTCGCCGGTCAGCGGATCGAAATAAATCGAGTTGACGGTGAAGTCCCGCCGCGCCGCCGCCTCGGGAACGCTCATCGACGGATCGCCCTCGACGAGAAATCCGCGATGTCCGACGCCGCGCTTGGACTCGCGCCGCGGGAGCGCCACGTCCGCGGGAACGCCGTGCAGCTTGAACACGCCGAAAGATTTTCCCGCCGCGTTGAAACGGAATTTCAGCGCCCGCAGGAGCGACTCGACCTCCCCGGCGGGCAGGCCGTAGATCTCCGCGTCGAAATCCTTGCTCGCGCGACCGAGCAGAGCGTCGCGCACGCAGCCGCCGACGAACAGGGCGCGGCCGCCGCGTTCCCGCGCCGCCTCGAACAGCGCCCGCAACGGCGCGATTTCTCCCGAAAAGGAAATCACCCTCAGTCGGCTTCCAGATAACGCTGCACTTCGATCCCGGCGCGCGCGCCCGTTCCCGCGGCGACGATCGCCTGGCGGTAGAGCGAATCCGCGCAGTCGCCCGCGACGAACACGCCCGGCACCGCGGTGCGGACGCCCGAAGCGTCGCGCTCGGCGATCAGCGTGCCGTCCGCCTCCGTCGGAAGCGCGCCCGCGAGGAACGCCGTGTTCGGCGTGTGCCCGATCGCGACGAAGACGCATTTCACCGGGAGGTCGCGCGTCGCGCCCGAAGCGACGTCGCGCACGCGCAGGGCGCGCACTTTTCCCGCCTCGTCGCCGAGCACTTCCTCGGGAACGCTCGACATGACGCGCTCGATTTTCGGGTTTTCCGAAACGCGGCGCACCATGATTTCCGTCGCGCGGAACTTGTCGCGCCGATGCACGAGATAGACTTTCGCGGCGAAGCGCGTGAGAAAACTCGCCTCCTCGCAGGCCGTGTCCCCGCCGCCGACGACGGCGACGTCCGCGCCCCGGAAAAACGCGCCGTCGCAGGTCGCGCAGGTGCTGACGCCGTTCCCGCCGTAAAATTCCTTCTCGCCCTTCACTCCCGTGAGCCTGGGCGCGGCGCCCGTGGCGACGACGAGCGCGCGGCACTCGTACACCGTGCCGGAAACGGCGAAAAGTTTCTTCGTTCCCGCGGAAAGCTCGACGCGGTCGATGCGGTCGCTCTCGAAGCGCGCGCCGAATTTTTCCGCCTGCTGACGCATGTTCATCACGAGCGAAAATCCGTCCACGCCGTCGGGGAATCCCGGGAAATTCTCCACTTCGGAGGTCGTGGTGATCTGTCCGCCGGGCTGATCGCCTTCGATGACGAGCGGAGCGAAGCCGGCGCGCGCCGCGTAGATCGCGGCCGAAAGCCCGGCGCATCCGCTCCCGAGAATGATTACGTTTTCCATGCCCGCCATCATTCCAAAAACCCCGCGTTCCCGCAACTTTTTAGCCTCTCCGCGGGCAAAAAAAATCCCCGCGGGACTCGCGGGAGATTTTTTTCCGGACGGGAACGCGCGGAGGGAATCCGGCGCCGAAACTCTCAGTTCTCGGCGGGAACGACATCGAAATAATTTCCGCCGCTTTGGGCGGATTCTTCATTCAGCTTCAGAATCAGGCTCTGGGCGGATCCTTCGCGCGAGAACGGAATCAGAAGGCCCGCAGTGTCCAAGTGGGTTTCTGCGTATACTTTCCCTTTCGGCAAAATGATTTCCCGAATTCCCAAAAGCGAAACGCGTCCCCAAATCGGGACGACGAGCGCGAAATCATTCCACTGCGGAGCGATATTCGACAAATCAAAGCTCGTTCGATCAGCATCTTGCCTTTCTGCAAACACAACCTGCGCGGAATCCGGCAATTTCATCAAATCCAAGCCGTGCGTACGCCAATCGTCCAATACCACGAATCGCGGATTTTTCTTCGCGACCTCAACAAGAGCTTCTCCACAATCGGGCTTATTCCAATAAGCGAGATGCCCCACTCCAAGCCTTGGTGCCCGAAGAGCGACCTTACCCACGTCCCCTGAAGCGCGCATCGGAAGCGGCTTCGCGAAGAAAACGCCTCCGCAAAAGACGCCGATGAAAGCGAGGTTTCCCAAAACATAAATCACGCGGGAACGCGTAGCCGAAAGCGCCCAAGGAACGCTGACAAGCAGAATCGGTAGCAACGCCGCAACGTAGCGGACGATTTTATACGGAGCGAGGTAAAGTGTCGCCCAATAGGCGAGAAACGCGGGAACGACGAGCGAAAGGAATACGACGGCGGGAACGCTCTCGGCTTTTTCTTCGCCGGCATCGACAGCGCTATTACGATTTCTCCAAATTGCAAAAGCCGCGACAACAAGCAGCGCAAGCGCGGGAACGAACATGGCGTCGTCCGCCAAAACCAAAATTCCGCCGATGACGGAATCCCAGATATTCGAAAAAATCCGAATCGGAGAGAATTTCGAAGCGGCTTCTGTTCCGCGTCCGACTAAGAATCCGAGCGGATAGTTCGGATAAATCGCCGTAGCGAAAGTCACACCGAGCGCGAAGACGGAAATCAAAAACGGCAGCTCGCTTTTCCCGATTCTCCACAACGCCAAAACACAGAGAGTCGCGCCAAAAAGAACGACGGCGAGGACGGAAAAATAAACGCTGAGAAGCGTTCCCGCGGAAATCACGGCAAGAGCCCAAAAATTTTTCCACGAAACAAGGGAGTCTCCGCGCAAATACGTTTTCACGCAACGCACGAAAACGAACGCGAAGACGCTCATCGCCGCCAACTGAAGATCATACGGGCGAATCCACATGGACATCGAAATCGTTCCCGTGCAGAGCGTTCCTGCAACGAGTCCGGAAACAACGGCGAGTTTTCCGGCAAACAGCTCCCGTAAGAGAAGTGTCAGAAAAACGAACGCGACGGAAAAAAGCGCGATGTTCAGAACAAAGCCTCTCGTCACGACGGCGTGCATGTCCGTTGTGTCCGCTCCGAAAAGTGCGCAACGCAAAAGGCTATAATACACATTCGTATGGCAATAATCCCGATTGTTTTCACGCAGATGAAAAATGTCTTTCGCGAAATCTTTCATCCCGGCATCGTTGGCGTACACGATGTTTTTGAGTTCGCGCCCGCTGTAAATTTTTCCACTTTCAAATTTCCATTCCGTGTACGAACACAAGTGAACGGACATCGATTCGTCGCAATGGAAGTTTTCTTTCATCTGAATCCAATGGAGCCGCACGCCGAGAGCGACCGCAAAAATCGCGAGCGCGTAGATCCACAGCGGAACGCGCGCGAAGAAGTTCTGAAGTTTTATAATCATTTTCCTTTTACGTTTTTGAGTTTTGAAAAATCATCCGCGCTCGCGCACGAGGTAGTGCGGGCGCCGCTTCGTTTCGACATAGGTCTTCGCGAGGTATTGACCGAGAATGCCAATCGTGAGGAGCTGGACGCCGCTCACGAAAAGGAGCAGACACACGAGCGTCGGCCAGCCCCAAGCCATCGGGCTGCCGCTGAGCTTCAGCGCGATCGTCGCGACGATGCCGACCACCGCGCCCGCCGCGAAGAGCATTCCCGCCACCGACGCGATCTGCAGCGGCACGGTCGAAAACGCCGCGATGCCGTCGAACGAATAAAACAGCAGCTTGCGGAACGACCATTTCGTCTCCCCGGCGGAGCGCTCCGCGTTCTCGAACGCGAACCATTTCGTGCGGAAGCCCACCCACGAATAAATCCCCTTCGTGAAACGGTTGCGTTCCCGCATCGACAGGATCGCGTCCACCATTTCGCGGCGCATGAGCCGGTAGTCGCGCGCGCCGGCGACGATCTGCGCGTCGGAAATTCTGCCCATGACGTCGTAGAATTTTTTCGAGAAGAAAGAGCGGATCGGCGGCTCGCCCTTGCGGTCGGCGCGGCGCGTGGCGGCGCAGTCGTAGCCCTCGCGCGCGAGCGCGTCCCACAGCCGCGGGAACAGCGCGGGCGGGTCCTGCAGATCGACGTCCATGGTCGCGACGGCGTTCCCGCGCGCGGTTTCGAGCCCGGCGAGCAGAGCGGCCTCCTTGCCGAAGTTGCGGGAAAAGCTCACGTAGTGCACGCGGGCGTCGCGGGCGGTGAGCTCGCGCATTTTTTCGAGCGAGGCGTCGCGCGAGCCGTCGTCGACGAAGATGAGCTCGAAAGAAATCTTCATCGGTTCGATGACGCGGAGAAGCTCCGAGTAAAAAATCGGAATCGCCTCGGCTTCGTTGAAGCAGGGAACGGCGAACGAAACGTCGGGCGCGGGAACGGAGGTTGCGGAGATTTCGTTATTCATGGCTGAAAAGGAGCAGGAAAACGAAAGGTGGACACGAGGTTGGGGAAAGCGGCCTTCTCGCTACTTTTCGGGAGATTTCCCGAGGCGAGAGTTTCGCGACGCAGACGGAAAGGCTCCTCCCCAAAGGCGCAGAAATGGTCATACCGGGAGCAAAGGCCGCCAAGAGAACTGCGTTTTCTTTCTTCATCCATCCTAAAAACAATTACGTTTCTCGGGAACACGCCTCGTTCCCGCCGATAGTCTCCTGAATGATGAACGGCGGGCGTCTCTTCGTTTCCAAAAAGATTTTTGCGATGTAGGATCCGAGGATGCCCAAAGAAATCATCTGTACGCTGCCGACAGCCGCGACGGCAAAGACGATCGTCGCCCAGCCGGGAACGGTCTCGCCGCGCAGCCACTGCACGAGCGCAAAAACGAGCGCACACCCACACGCCGCGCCGCCGAGCAGCCCTGCCGCCGTAAGCATCTTCAGAGGGACGTCGGAAAAATTGACGATGCCGTTCCAGGCGAGCTTGAGCATTTTGGAGAGCGGATATTTGCTCTCGCCGAGCTCGCGCGCCCTGCGGTCGTAAAACACTTTCGCCGACGGAAATCCGAGCATCGGAATCAGTCCTCTCAGATAAAGATTCGTCTCGGGAAAAGATTTGAGCGCGTTGATTGCGCGGCGACTCATCAGGCGAAAATCTGCGTGGTTGCGTATCGTCTTCCCGCCAGCGAGCCAGTCGCGCACCGCATAGAACGCGAGTGCCGTCCATTTTTTGAAAAACGTATCCGTGTCCCGCCGCGCGCGCACGCCGTAGACGATGTCAGCGCCGGCGCGGAATTTTTCTACCATCTTGGGGACGACGTTCACGTCGTCCTGCAGGTCCGCGTCGATGGAAACGCAGGCATCCGCGCGCGACGAAAATAGGCCGGCAAGCAGCGCGCTCTGGTGTCCGAAATTGCGCGAGAGATTCACGCCTCGGAAATGTGTTCCCTTTCGGGAGCAGAGCTCACATATCAATGCCCATGTGCAGTCGCACGATCCGTCGTTGACGAAGCGTATCGTGCTTTCGGAAGAAATCTGCTCATCGGTAATCATTTTTTCCAGAAGCCGTTCAAGCGTTCTCGCAGAGCTCGGCAGAGTCTCCGCCTCGTTGTAGCAGGGAACCACGATTTCGACGACAATAGGGGGGGGGGTATAATATTGAGTTCATTTTCGGAAGACGAAGATTTTGGAGAAGACGTAGTTGGCGATGATGACGACAACGTTCGCGACAAGCTTCATCAGCCAGTCGTTCACACCGAACACGTCGGCAAAAAGCCACATCATAAAAAGCTCGATTCCGCCGGAAGTAAGACGCGAAGCGACGAACGCGACGAGCTCGCGCAGCACGAGCAACGGCGCGAGCGATTTTGAGCCGAAGACCCACAGCTTGTTCGTGACGAACGCGAATAGCACCGCAACGATCCACGAAACGATGGTCGCGGAAACGACGCCCAGGCAGAGCACGCGCGTGGCGATCCCGTAAGCGGCGAAGCTCACGAGCGTGGTCATGCCGCCCCAAAAAACATAGCTCAAGAGCTCTCGGAAACGCCTGTCCGCGAACAGCTTTTTCGGGAGGTCAGTTAAAGGGGGATTTCGGGGGGGGGGTATTAATTAGTCGCGAATCGGAGTGCTCCCGGAAACAGGAAGACCGAGAAGACTTGGGCGATGAAGAAATACCGCCGTTTTGCGAATCGGGAGAATACGCGTCTGCGGAAATCCCAAATCGAGAATCTGAGAAACCCCTGGGCGCGGAGAGTTCGAAATCAGAAAAGTCGGAGCGCATTCAGTTGCGGAAGAGCGCGGCGAAGACGCGTTTGAAGAGAAAGGCGGCGACGTTGCCCCAAAGAACGGAGGTGAGGACCATCAGCACCCAAAAACCGACGCTCCCGTCCTCCCAGGCGAAGAACTCGAACACCAGACGCCCGGGCTGCGTGAGCACGAACTCGATTTTTTCCGCGAAGCGGGAACACGCCTGAGCGAACTCGGAATCGAGCTTCGCCGTGTAGAGAAAACCGAAGCGCAGTCCGTAGGAAAGCACGAAATGCACGGCGGAGAGCACGAGCGACAGGCGGAACATCTCGGAAAACGGTCCTGAAAAAAATCTGCGGGAACGCGTTTCCGACGCTCACGCGGCGGGAACGTCCGGGGCCGCGGGAACGACCGCGGGCGGAGGCACGGCGCCCGCCGCGACCGAGAGAATCTGCTGCGTGCGCGCGGTGATTCCGGCCCAGTCTTCGGCCTCGATCATCGCCTTCGGGCACACCCACGAGGCGCCGCAGGCGACGACCTGAGGAACGGCGAGCCAGCGTCCGATGTTGTCCGGAGTGATGCCGCCGGCGGCGATCACCTTGAGATTGTGCTTGTGATTGAACGCGGCGAGCGAAGCCGTCAGCACGGCGGGACCGATGGGTTCGGCCGGGAAGAACTTCTGCACCTCGCACCCGAACGAAAGCGCCTGCGTCACGTTCGACGGCGTGAGGAAGCCGGGCACGAACGGGAAGCCCGCGTCCGAAGCCGCCTTGACGACGGAAGGATCGAAGCCCGGCGCGATGCCGAAACTCGCGCCCGCGGACGCGGCGACGGAAACTTCGTCGACGGAGAGCAGCGAGCCCGCGCCGACGAACATTTCCGGAACTTCCGCGGCGATGTTCGCCACGGACGCCGGCGCCGCCGCCGAGCGGAACGAAACCTCCACGACGTCGCAGCCGCCCGCGAGGAGCGCGCGCGCCAGCGGAACGGCTTTTTCCGGGTCGTCGAAAATCGCGATGGGAATGACGCGAAGGCTGGAAAGATGTTCGATTACGGTCTCCATTTTTCTAAAAAGGGTTTTGTTCGGTTAAAGGAAAAAGAACTGTGAGGGAAACGATGAGCGAATGCTATGCGCTTCCGCGGAAAAACGCCATAAGAAATTGGTCCTCGGAAATCGCGCGGGGGAAGTCTCCGGTCGCCCGACGAAATCCCTCCGAAAGGAACTTCCCCGAAAGGGAAATGTCTTTCCTCCGTTCGCGCCGCGGCCTGCACCTTCATTCCCGCGCGGCCGGAGCGCCGAGCGGAGTGCCCATCTTGGCGTAGGTCTCGCGCCCGTCGGCGGAATTTCGGACCAGATCTTCGGCGAGCGCGATCCTTCCCGGCTCGAAAAGCGTCGCGACGAACGACCCGCCGAAGCGGAAGTAGCCGAGTTCGGCGCCCTTTTCGTGGAATTTTCCCGGCGTGAAGGTCGTGCGGATCGTGCCGACGTTCGTCGCGCCGATGATGACCTGCGTCACCTTGCCGAATTCGGGAGAATCGATCTCGACGATCTCGCGCTTGTTTTCCCAGAGATAGGCGATGCGCCCGGAAAGCGCGATCGGGTTCACGGAGAACAGCTCGCCGTTCACGACGCGCGGAGCGGACGGCGTTCCCGCGACCGGGAAATGGAAGCGGTGATAGTCCGTCGGACAAAGGCGGGAACACAGAATCGCGCCGCCGTGATAGCGTCGGGCGAGCGCGGCGTCGCCGAGCAGTTTTTCCAGATCGAAGGCCTGCCCCTTGGCGTAGATCGTCATCTCGCCCGCGTCGGCGCGCGGGAACGCGAGATGGCGCCCGTCGGCGGGAAGCACGGCGGCGGAATCCGCTATCGGGCGCGCCGAGGGCTTGAGCTTTCGGGAAAAGAAATCGTTGAACGACCCGAAGCTCTCGACCGGATCGGCGAACTCCGCCGGATCCAGCCCGTACTGCGCGATGAACGGCGCGATCTTCGCGCGGGAGCTCGGGCGCGACATCAGCGCGCCGAAGATTTTCGAAAAGAACGCGCGGCGGATGAGCACCGCGAGCGCGGCCTTGCCGAGCAGCGTCTCGTAAACCCAACGCAGAGCGCCTTCGCCGTAGATGGCTTCCGTTTCCGTCCTGCCCGTTTCTCTGTTGAAAAATTCGACTTTCATGATTTCCGGTTCGTCTGAGCGGGGATTTTCGCCGATGCTTCACGGGAACGCAACCGATTTCCTGACGTCCGCCCTCCTGAAAAAATCATTTCACGGGAACGCGTTCCGTTATAGAATCGCGGGCATCATGAAGAAAATAGGAATTTTGAACGGCGTGAATCTCAACCGCCTCGGCGTGCGCGAACCGGAAATCTACGGCAGAACGACGCTCGCGGACCTCGAGCGCAACCTCGACGAGACGGCGAAGACGCTCGGCGTGGAAATCGAATGTTTCCAGAGCAACCACGAGGGCGCGCTCGCGGACAAGATCTGCGAATGGACGGACCGCGGCTTCTCGGGCCTCGTGTTCAATCCCGGCGCGTTCACTCACACGAGCATCGCGCTGCGCGACTGCATCGCGGGCTGCGCGATTCCGACCGTCGAAGTGCACATCTCCAACGTCCACGCGCGCGAAGAGTTCCGGCACAAATCCGTCATCGCGCCCGTGTGCGTCGGACAGATCGTCGGGCTCGGACTCGCGGGCTACGACCTCGCGCTGTTCTGGCACGCGAACGTGAACGGCGCCCTCCTCGTCACGAAATAACGACGGCGCACCGCCGCGCACGCCATGCCCGACGCACCCGAAGTCTTCACCGTTCCCGCGCGCTGCGGCGGACTCCGCGCCGACAAGGCGCTCGCGGAAATGTTTCCCGACATGAGCCGTTCCCGCCTGCAGAAAATCATCGACGCGGGAGGCGTCTCGCTCGCCGGAACGGAAAAAATTCTTTCGCGAAAGACGCCCGTCGCCGCCGGAGAAAAAATCGCCGTCGCGTTCCCGCCTGAGGCGACGACCGAGCTCGTTCCCGCGGACATTCCGCTCGACGTGCTTTTCGAGGACGAGCATCTGATCGCGATCAACAAGGAGGCGGGAATCGTCACGCATCCCGGCGCGGGAACGGGCGACGACACGCTCGTCCACGCCCTGCTCCACCACACGGGCGGCAGGCTCGCGCTCGCGGGCGGCGAGGCGCGGCCCGGCGTCGTGCACCGTCTCGACAAGGAGACTTCCGGCGTCATTCTTTTCGCGAAGACGGACGCCGCCTACTACGCGCTCATAGAAAAATTTTCCGAACGCGCGCTCGACAAGCAGTATCTCGCGCTCACGGACGGCGCTCCGGATCTGCTCGCGGGCGTGATCCGCGAACCGATCGACCGCCACCCGACCAACCGCACGAAAATGTGCGTGCGCGAAAACGGCAAGCCCGCGCGCACGGACTGGTTCGTCGAGGAGCGCTTCGGCGACCGCGCGGCGCTCGTGCGCTGCGTTCTGCACACGGGGCGCACGCACCAGATACGCGTCCACCTCGCGTTCATCGGGCATCCGATTCTCGGAGACAGGACCTACGGAAAAATTCAGCACCGGCACGAGGGCTGGCCCATGCCGCGCGTCATGCTCCACGCGGAGCGCCTGCGGCTCGAACACCCGATCACGGGCGCGCCGCTCGACCTGCGCGCGCCGCTCCCGGCGGATTTCTTCAATCTCGCCGAGTTCCTGCGGGAACGCTACGGCTCGCGGCTCACGGGCGCGAAGCGCAGGGAGGAATGAGCCCTCGGCGTGCGGGAGCGCGGGGCGCTTCCCGCGGCCGCCTCCTGATTCACCGCGGGCGTTCCCGCCGCCGGCGCAGCGTCACGCCGAGATCGTCGAAATCCGCGGCGACGGGCGCCTCCGGCTTGTGCACGCGCACTTCGACTTCCGCGACCCGCGGGAACGCCGCGAGAATCTTTTCGGCGATCGTTCCCGCGAGGCGCTCGATGAGCCGGAACGGCGGGCGCGCCTCGACGCATTCCTTCGCGAGCGCCGCCGCGCGGGAATAATCGACGGTCTTCTCCAGATCGTCGCTCGCTGCGGCTTCCGCGAGCGAAAGCCGCATCTTCAGATCGACGGAAAACCGCTGGCCCTCGCGGTTCTCTTCTTCAAAAACGCCGTGAAATCCGTAGGCGCGAACGCCTTTCACGAAAATTTCGTCCGTTTCTCCGATGTCTTTTTCCATGTCGATGGAATTTGAATCAAAAATCAGAAATCCGGCAAGGCCGCGAATCGAGCGTCCGCACCTCGTCCGCGACGATCTGCGTGCGGAACCACTTGCGCTGTTTCGCGGCGAGCCGCCGCGTGGAGAGCGCGATCGCCTCCGCGAGCGCGGGAACGCCGCCCGGCTCGCCGCCGCCGAGCCAGGCGAGCGTCTCGCGGTAGCCGATGGCGTTCCCGGCGGGCGTGTCGGGAACGAGCAGCCCGGCGGACGCGAGCGCGCGCACTTCCTCGACGAGTCCGTCCGCGAGCATTTTTTTCACGCGGGCGTCGATTCTCCGGTTCAGAGAATCCCTGTCGCGCACGAGCAGCACCGTGCGTTTCGGAAACTCCGCGAACGGGCATTTTCTCGCGTCGAACTCCGCCTTCAGCGCGGAAAGCGTCTTGCCTGAGGCGATGCAGCGCTCCAGTCCCTTCGCCACGCGGCGCGGATTCGCCCAGTCGAAATTCTCCGGCGCGGCGTTCCCGCCGTCGTTGAGCTCCCGAAGCGCGTTTTCGGCGAACGCGTTCCCGCGCGCGAGAATCGCCGCGACGCGTTCCCGCGCGGCGGGCGGGATTTCAAGCTCGTCCGTCACGGGCGCGAAAAACGATTTGAGATAGAATCCGCTCCCGCCCGTCACCAGAATTTTTTTCCCGCGGGAAAAGACGTCGGCGACGACGCGCACGGAATATTCGACGTAATCGCCGACGGAGAATTTTTCGTTCGGCGCGACGAGGTCGAGCCCATGATGCGGCACGCGGGAACGCTCTTCGCGCGTAGGCTTCGCGGTGCCGATGTCCATGCCGCGATAGACGTTCGTCGAGTCGCAGGAAAGAATCTCGGCGCCGTTCGCCTCCGCCCACGCGAGAGCGAGCTCGGTCTTGCCGACCGCCGTCGTTCCCGTGAGCACGAAGATTTCTTTTTCGTTTTTTGACACGGATGAAACGGATGAAAACAGATTTTTTCAGTCGAGGGAAAGCCGAAGCGCGGGATTGATGAAGCGCCTGATCTTTGCTTTTTCCTCTCCGAAATTGACGAGCAGGCAGACGGGCAGTCCCGTGGCCTTGATGTAGTTCACGCACTGCGCGGAATGGGCGTCGCTCAATGCCTTCACCGCTTTCAGCTCGACGAGGACCGTATCTTCGACAAGGACGTCCGCGACGAAATCACCTACGGTTTCGCCCCGATAAGCGACTTTCACCGGGCACTGCGTTTCGAACTTCATTCCGGCGAGCTTCAGCTCCAACGCAAGTGCGTTCTCGTAAACCTTTTCCAAAAAACCGCTTCCCAAAGCGGAATGCACGGAGAAAACGGCGCCGATGATGCGCCGCGTGAGCTCGTTCAGCCCATCTGTCTTCATCCGTTGCATCTGTGTTTCTAAATCACAGCACGACGTAGACGACGAGCGCGTAGCCGAGCGGAGCGACGAAGATCAGGGAATCGAGAAGATCGAGCGCGCCGCCGATTCCGGGAATCGTCGCGCCGGAATCCTTGTCGCCGGCCTGGCGCTTGAACGCGCTTTCGACGAGGTCGGAAACGACGCTCGTTCCCGCGATCGGCAAGGCGAGCAGCGCGGCTTCCCAAACAGGAAATTCCGCGATGCGCAGAGCCTGTCCTTCGAGGTTCTTTTCCCAGACCTCAAAATGATTGAACGCGGCGATCAGCCCCGCGCTCCCGAGCATCGAAAACGCCGCGCCGCCGAAGACGCCCTCCCAGGTCTTTTTCGGACTGACGTTCGGGGCGAGCTTGTGCTTTCCGAAACGGCATCCGACGACGAGCCCGCCGATGTCCGTGAACTTCGCCGCGAGCACGATCCACACGCAGAGCAGCACGCCGTCCATGCCGTAGAGCCCGGCGAGCAGCGCGTAAAACCCGACCGCCAGCGGAATGTAGATCAGCCCGAACACCGTGGAAAGCGCCTTGACCGGCACGGGAATTTTTTTCGTCGCCATGAGCCAGAGGCCGAAAAGGAAAACCGCCCCGACGGCGCCGAGCAGCGCGGGAGCGCCCTCCGCGGCCGCGACGGGGTCCTTCGTCGCCGAATAATGGAAGAACGGCACGAGCAACGTCCCGAGCAGCAGCCCGACCGCCTTGCGCGGCCGGCCGCCGAAGTGGTCGGCGAGCTTGTAGAACTCGTAGAGCGCGAGCGTGGAAACGAGCGTCATCAGCGCGACCGCTCCGTAAATCTTGCCGAAAAAGACGACGCAGAACAGCAGCAGCAGCAGCGCTCCCGTGCTGACGCAGCGTCGGGCGAAGCTGTGCGTCGAAAAATAAGTCGCGGTTTTCAGGGCAAGCATTTTCAGATTCATAACGCTCTTGAGCATAACGCTTTTGCGGCGTTCCCGCGAACAGAAAGTGCCCTTCGGAGCAAAAAATGCGCTCGACGCGGCCGCGCGAAACCGTTTGACTGCCGAGCATGCCCGACCTCCACGCCGCCCCGCCCCTCAGCGTCGCCGAAGTGCAGGGACTCTACGGTCCCGTGTCGCTCTCGGAGCGCATTTTCCAAAAACTCTGGAACCGCGGCGACTTCCGCGCCGAAAACATGCGCACGCTCTCGGGCGAACCGCTCGAAATAATTTCGCGCGGGAAATGGAACCGTCTGGACGGTCCGGATTTTCTCGGCGCGGAACTGCGCGTGGGCGGACGGCGCGTCGTCGGCGACGTCGAATTTCATTTCTACGCGGAGGACTGGACCGCGCACGGGCACCACGAAAATCCCGCCTTCGGGAACGTCGTGCTGCACGTCCTGCTCTTTCCTCCGCAGAAAAATTTCCCGAAGACGAACTCGCGCGGAAACGCGATGGAGACGCTGCTGCTCCTGCCGCACCTGAACGCGGACGTCGAGGAATACGCCTCCGCCGAAGCGCTCGCCGCGCTGGAGGGACGCGCCGAAGCCGACGCCGCCGCGGAATTTCTGCTCGGGAAACCGCCGCGGGAACGCGAGGAGATTCTCGTCGCGGGCGCGCGGGAACGCTACGCGCAGAAAGTCGCCTTCATGCGGAAACGCCTCGAAAACGCGCCGCGGGAACGCCTGCTTCACGAGCTCGTCATGGAGACGCTCGGCCTGCGCCGCAACCGCGCGCCGATGGCCCGGCTCGCGCTGAAATTCTCGCCCTCGGCGATGCTGGCCGCGGGAGCGGACGCGCTGTTCCGCTCCGAGGCGGGCGCCTGGAAGCTCGCGGGCGTGCGTCCGGCGAATCACCCGCGCGCGCGGATCGCGCAGTATCTGAATCTGCTCGAAAAAAATCCCGCCTGGACGCGGAACTTTCTCGCCGCGACGGAGAAATTTCCCGCCGGCGAGGAATTCCTTCTCTCCGGCAAAGCCTGGCGCGCGAAGACGAAACTGCCCGCGCTGCACAGATTTTTCTCCGAGAAGATCTTCGCGGGAACGCTCGGCGGCACGCGCTTCGAGACGCTCGTATGCGACGCGCTGATTCCCTTCGCGGCGGCCGCGCGCGGCGCGGACCTCTTCGCGACGTGGTATCACTGGTTCATCGGCGACGCTCCCGCGAAAACCGCGTCCGCGCTGCGCTCGGCGGAACTCGTCTCGCGGGAGCGTCCGCTCTGCAACGGCGCGTTCCAGGGCCTCCTTCAGATTCTCCTCACGCGGGAAGACCGCTGAAGCCGCGAGCCCCGAGAAGCCTCCCGTTTCTTCTCACGGGAACGGCGGATAACGGATAGCGGACAATGGATAACTGACGGCTCTCACCAAGGTTTTTGCCGTCATGCCGCGCGCTCAGGCGATTTCGTTCTGGACGATCTGCTCGAGCGTCTGGCGGCGGCGGATGAGCCGCGCCTCGCCGTTTTCGGCGATCATCACTTCGGCGGATTCCGGGAACGAATTGTAGTTCTTCGCCGACATCGCCGCGCAGTAAGCGCCCGCGCCGCCGATCACGCAGAAATCCCCGATTTCCGCGCGCGGGAGCGTCCGCGCCGAAAGCGTTTCCGGCTCGCCGGGCGCGCACGACACGAGGTCGCCCGACTCGCAGCAGTGCCCGACGACGACGTAGTCCGCCGTCTCCGCGGGAACGGCGCGCCCCGTCTTTTTCGCGAGGAAAATGGGATGCTGCGCGCCGTAGAGGCTCGGACGGAGCAGGTCCGTCATTCCGGTGTCGAGCTTGACGAATCTGCGTCCCTCGGCGCCGGTGTCCACGACGTCCTGCACGCGCGCGAGAATCGCGCCCGCGTTGGCGACGAGATACGTTCCCGGCTCGATTTCGAAATGAAGGCGGCGGCCCGTCTCTTCGGCGAGCTTCGCGATCGCGTCGCGCACGGGAGCGCCGCAGTCCTGCAGGTCGGTCGTCTTTTCGCCCGGCACGCGCGCGACCTTGTAGCCGCCGCCGAAATCGAGCGTCTCGACCGTCGGGAAGCGCCGCACCATGCCGAGCGACTGCAGCGCCGCCTTCTGCCAGACGGCGGGATCGCTCCCGCTGCCGATGTGCGTATGAATGCGCTCGAGCGTCAGCCCGTGTTTTTTGAGAATCGCCTCGACCGTTCCCGCGTGCTCGTGCCAGATGCCGAACGAGGAATCCGGCCCGCCGACGTTCGTCTTGCCCGTGCCGCCCGAACCCATTCCGGGATTGAAGCGCACGCCGACGCGCGTTCCCGGGAAGGCCGCGCCGTAGCGTTCGAGCTGGTCGAGCGAACACGCGTTGAATCGGATTCCGAGGCGGATCACTTCCGCGAAATCCTCGGGAAGCTCCTGCGTCGAAAGCGAAATCTTTTCCGCGGGAACGCCCGCGAGCATCGCGCGGCGCACCTCGTGCACGCTCGACGCGTCGAAATGCAGTCCGAGCGAGTGAAAGAGCTTCAGCACGGCGGCGGTCGGACAGGCCTTCATCGCGAAGCGCGCCGTCAGCCCGAAGGCGTTCGGGAAAGCGAGACAGGCGGCGGCGTTGGCGCGCAGCGTCTTTTCGTCGTAGACGTAGATCGGAGTGCCGAAGCGTTCGGCGAGTTCGTTGGCCTTTTCGGCGGAAATGAAGGGATGAGCGGTCATGGAAATTCAACTATTACCTATTGCCCGTCGAGTGTTAAGTTTTTTTTTGCGGGGAAAAACGGGAACAGGCGAGACCCGGACGGCGAGGAGCAAAAGGCGCCCGCGTCATCTGATCGTCGTCTCGTTCCTGTCGGCGTGGCGCAGCTGCCACGAGTTCCAGAGATTGT
>JBJEVP010000150.1:0-2255 GCA_051884475.1 Candidatus Spyradosoma sp. | reverse complement strand
ATGCTCACCGTAGGAATCGTTTCTTTGGGATGTCCGAAAAATCAGTCGGACAGCGAAGTGCTCATCGGGCACATTCTCGACGCGGGAATGCGCCTCACGGCGGACCCGCGCGAGGCGGACGCCGTCGTCGTGAACACGTGCTCGTTCATCCTCGACGCGCGCGAGGAGAGCCTTGAGGCCGTCGCGCAGATGGCGCGCGAAGCGAAGCGCCGCGGGCGGAAGCGGCCGCTCAGGATCGTCGTCGCCGGCTGCATGCCGCAGCGCTACGGCGAGGCCGTGCGCGACATGATGCCCAAGGCGGACGCCTTCATCGGCATCGACCAGCTCGGGCAGATCGCGACGATCATCGAAAAGCTCTGCGCCGCCGGCGACGGGAACGCGCCCGCCGCGGGAACGCGGGCGGAGCCCGACGCCGCGCCGCGCGTGCACGTCTCCAAACGCCCGCGCTACATTCCCGACTACGAGACGCCGCGCGCGCGCCTCACGCTCCCGCACATCGCGAACGTGAAGATCGCCGAAGGCTGCAACCACGGCTGCGCGTTCTGCGCGATTCCCGGAATCCGCGGGCGGCACCGTTCCCGCGCGATCGCCGACGTCGTCGCCGAAGTCAAGACGCTCGTGCAGGTCAACGGCGTGAAGGAGATCAATCTCATTTCGCAGGACACGACCTACTACGGCATGGACACGTGGACGAAGACGCGCGCGGGCAAGACGACGAAGGTCAGCTCCGAGCAGGGCGATTCGCTCGCGACGCTCCTGCGCGCGCTGAACCGCATCCGCGGCGACTTCTGGATCCGCGTCTTCTACACGCACCCCGCGCACTGGAGCGACGAGCTGATTTCCGTCTTCGCGAAATGCAGAAAGGTCGTGCCCTACGTGGACATTCCGCTGCAGCACATTTCCGACGGCATGCTCTCGGCGATGCGCCGCGAGACCGACGGAAAGCACATCCGCGACCTCATCGCCAAAATCCGCAGGGGCGTTCCCGGCGTCGTCATCCGCTCGACGTTCATCGTCGGTTTCCCCGGCGAGACGCAGGCGGACTTCGACGAGCTGACGGCGTTTCTCGAGGAGCAGAAATTCGACCGCGTCGGCGTCTTCCGCTATTCGCAGGAGGAAAACACCGCCGCCGCGCTGATGGAAAATCAGATTCCGAACGCGGAAAAAGTCCGCCGCTACAACGTCGCGATGACGCTGCTGCAGAAGATTTCGCGGGAGCGCATGCGTTCCCGCGTCGGCGAAAAACTGCGCGTGCTCGTGGACGAACCCGGCGTCGCGCGCACGGCGGGCGACGGCTACGAGGTGGACGGCGTCGTCTTCGTGCCGAAGAGCCTTCCCGTCGGCGAGTTCGCGGACGTCGTCGTCACCGGCTACAAGGCCTACGACCTCATCGCCGGGCCGGCGGAAAGCTGAAAGAAAAAAAAGCGCGTTCCCGTGAAGGGGAACGCGCTCGTCATGTCCAAAATCCGGTTTTTTCTCAGAAAATCGGGTCGGAGATGTGAACGTCGCCGGCGTTGATGGTGACGTTTTCGCCGAGGGCCCATTTTTCGTCGTTGATGAGGAACTTGAAGGAGATCGGACCCGCTTCCGTCTCCGCGATCCAATGCCACTCGGTGTCATTGTTGCAGAGCATCGGCACGCCCTGTTCCCAGCTCAGTCCCGCGCCTTCTCCGCGGATGTAGAGCAGATTTCCCCAGCCGACGTCGACGTGAGCGACGATGCGGGTCACCTTCTTCGCGGATTTCTTCGCGGGAGCGGGCGCCGCCGCCTTGACGGGAGTCGTCTTGGTCGCGGCCGCCTTCTTCGCCGGAGCGGCGGCCGCCTTGGGAGCGGCCTTCGTCACGGTCTTCTTGGCCGCAGCCGTCGTGGTTTTCTTTTCGACTGCGACCGTCTTCTTTTTCGCGCAGCATTTGGGTGCCGCGGTCTTCGTTGTCTTTTTCATACTTATAGTTAACTATCCGAATTAGAACTTCCCATAATAGCGGAAATTTTTCTCGGGTCAACAGAAATGGAACAAGCGTTTAATAAAACGCCTCCGCCGCGTTCCCGCCGGCGGGAACACGGGCGAAAAGGCGGGGGCGATTCGCCGGGCTTCGATTTTCGGCCCGCTTTCCGGACTCGAATCTTTTCGTTCGCGCGGGAACGAAAAATCCGCTGAAATGTCCGCCGATTTTTTTTATGGCAGAAAACACCATCGCAATTTCCGAATACGTGCTGCGCATCGCGCAGGAAACGGGGCTGGGCGTCGCGCGCGT
>JBJEVP010000149.1:0-2255 GCA_051884475.1 Candidatus Spyradosoma sp. | reverse complement strand
TGGTATAGTTTCGAGCCATGGACGAACACGGCGCACGGAGGCGGACGGGCGGCTACACGCTTTTGCGGAAAATCGGCGAAGGCGGGTTCGGCAGCGTGCATCTCGCGCGGCGCGACGGCGCGGAGGGCTTCGTCGCGCTCAAGCTCATCCGCAGCGAAGACGCCGAGCGGGAACGCCGCGCCGTCGAAAAATACGCGGCGCTGCCCGACCGCGAGAACCTCGTCGAAATCCTCGACTACGGCGTCGAGGGCGACACGGCGTATTTCGCGATGCCGCTGGCGGACGCGCTCGAAACGCCGTCCGCGTTCCCGCCGACGGATTTCCGCTGGCAGGAAAAATCGCTCTGGAATCTGATCGAGCGGCGGCGGGAACGCCCGGTCGCGCCGTGGTTTTCCCGCGAGGAAATCGCGGAAATCATCGCGCCGGTGTTCGACGCCGCGATCGCGCTCGGCGGGCACGGGCTGCTGCACCGCGACATCAAGCCGGCGAACGTGCTCTTTTTCGGCGGCAGGGCGAAGCTCGCCGACTTCAGTCTGCTCGAGCGCGACCGCCGTTCGCTGAGCCGCCTCGGCACGCCGCTCTTCGCCGCGCCGTCGTGGTTCCTCAACAGCGGCGGCAATCCCGACGCCTACGGGCTCGCGACGACGCTCTACACGCTCGCGACCGGCAATCTGCCCGACGCGATCGGGCGCGCCGCGTTCCTTTTTCCCGAAGGCGCGGAGGAAAAATTTTCGGACTCGGAGCGGGAACACCGCCTGCACCTGCACCGCTGCGTTCTGCGCGCGATCGCGGAAAATCCGGCGGACCGCTTCGTCACGCTCGCGGACTTCAAGGCCGCCGTGCTCTCGGACGATTTCGAGAGTTCCCGCGCGTTCAGAACGACCGCGGAAAAGACCGCGCGCCGGAAATTCTTCCGCGCGGGAGCGCTCGCGAGCGCCGTCGCCGCCGCGCTCGGCGCGGGAGCCGTTCTCGCGGGAACGCGGATTTACTACGCGCTCGCGTATCCCTCCGCCGAGCCGCCCGCGGTCGCGGACGCGGTTTTCGCGAAAGTTTCCGCCGAGGGGCTGCGCGACGAGGCGCGCGGAATTTATGTGGACAGCCGCGCGGCCTGGCGGGAACGCCGCCGGGAGATTCTCGAAGACCTGAAGAAGGACTTCGCGGAGGACCTCGCGCTCGCGCGCCTCTCCGAAGACGAAATCCGCGCCCGCGCCTCGGGCGACCGGAATCTGCCTCATCACGTGAAGATCGCGCGGGAACGCCTCGCGAACCTGGGCGAAACCGTCGCGCGCATGGAACGCGAGCTCGCCGACGATTCCGCCTACCGCGCCTACGTCGAGGAAAGGCTCGCGCAGGCGAAAAAACTCGCCGCCGAGCCGTGATTTTTCCCGCGTTCCCGCGAATGTATCTTTCAGATGGAATTTCCGCAGACACCGAAGACCGTCCTCGAAAAGCTGATCGCGCCCGAGCAGAACGCGGCGTGGAACGGCGCGTGGCGGGATTTTTTCGACATCTATCACGCGACGATCAAGGTGATGGTGTGCAACTCCTTTTACCGGCGCGGCCTCTACGGCGTTCCCGCGAGCGTGACGGACGACGTGATCGCCGACGTCGTGATCTCGCTCAACGAAATCTTCGCCGCGCGCCGCTACGACGCGGAGAAATCCCGCTTCCGCTTTTTTCTGAAGACGGTGTGCGACCGCCGCGTCGTCGATTTCCTGCGCAAAAACGGCGGCGCGCCCGCGGAATCGCTCGACGACGACGAGGGCGACGCCCGCTCCCGCGCGGAAAGCGCGGCGGCGGAAAGCGGGACGAGCGAGACCGAGCAGCTCGAAGCCGAGGAGCTGCGCGCGTTCCGCCGCGCGATTCTGCTCGACGCCTACACGTGCATCCGCGGCGAGTTCGCGCCGAACACCTGCGTCGCCTTCGAGATGGTGAAGCTCGAAGGGCTGCCGGTCGAACGCGTCGTGAGCGAGCTCGGCGTGTCGCCGAACGTCGTCAACAACGCGGTGCACCGCATCACGAAACGCCTGCGGGAAACGCTTTCCCGCGACGAAAACTTCAAGGAGCTGACGTCATGAACGACGAAACGGAAAAAACGCCCGAAACGAAGCCGGAAGGAAACGCGGCACCGGAAACGGCGCGGGAACGCGCCGCGGCGGAGCGCATGATTTCCGAGCTGAAATCCGCCTACGAATCCTCGGCGCGCCTGCGCGCGAGCCCCGCGCACCGCAGGATCGCGCTCGAAATCGCCCGCG
>JBJEVP010000148.1:0-2277 GCA_051884475.1 Candidatus Spyradosoma sp. | reverse complement strand
GCGTCGCGGGAACGCTCGCGTCCTGCACCACGGCCGAAAATCCCGACGACCCGGGATTCAACAAACCCGCGGTCACGGGCGTGCTCAAGGGCGACATCACCACCTGGGAAGGCTACGGCGAGGCGCTCGAAAAGGAAAACCGCCGCGCCAATCGCGACGGACCGCGATGGAACGACGGCTTTTCCGACGAATTCTGACGCGGCGGAGATACGGACGTTTCCGCCGCCCCGCGGATCCTGAACGGCGCCGCTTCGGCGCCGTTTTTCAATAAGCTCTTCCGGAGCGGTTTTCGTAGAAGTTGATGTAGGCGCGGTTGAGCGTCGCGTAGCCTCCCGGCGTCGGATATTTTCCGGTGAAGTACCAGTCGCCGGTGCTTTCCGGACAGGCCTTGTGGAGATTTTCGATCGTCTGGAATATCAGCACGAGATCCCCCTTCCACCAGTCGCAGTTCGGATAGACGAGCTCCGCGCATTTTCTTGAGATTTCGTCCGTCGAAAATTCGGCGTAGATGCGTTCGACGTGGTTCACGATTTCCTCCGGAGCCTTGTGCTGCTGTTCGAGGCAGTCCTGATAGACGTCGCGGAGCAGGTCGCCCTTGCCGCGCTGCTGGCAGAGCGCGACCGCCGCCTGGAAGGCGAGGAATTTTCCGAGCTCGCTCATGTCGATCCCGTAGCAGTCCGGGTAGCGGATCTGCGGCGCGGAGGAACAGACGATGATTTTTTTCGGATTCGGGCGGGAAAGAATCTTGAGGATGGATTCCCGCAGCGTGGTGCCGCGGACGATCGAGTCGTCGATGACGACGATGTTTTCGCCTTCCTTGACCACTCCGTAGGAGATGTCGTACACGTGGGAGGCGAGCTTCGTGCGGTCCTTTTCCTGAGAGATGAACGTGCGCAGCTTGATGTCCTTGTGCGCGAGCTTTTCGCCGCGCGGCCAGTTGCCCATGATGAGGCGGTCGAGCATCGCCTCGTCGATCGTTCCCGCCTTGACGGCCTCGCGCAGCTCGGCGCAGACCTCGCGGCGACGGTTGACGCGGAGCTCGCCCATCATGCCGTAATAGGCCGTTTCCGCCGTGTTCGGAATGAACGAGAACACCGTGTGCTGCAGATCGCCGTCGATTTCCTTGAGGATCTGCGGGACGAGCGCCGCGCCGAGCGCCTTGCGCTCCGCGTAGATCGCGGGATCGTTCCCGCGGGAAAAATAAATGCGTTCGAAGGAGCAGTGCGTCTTTTCGCCCGGCTCGATGATTTTTTCGAAGCGGACCGCGCCCTGGCAGTCCACGATCATCGCCTCGCCGGGAACGAGCTCGTGCACGTCCTTTTCCTCGACGTTGAAGATCGTCATCAGCGCGACGCGTTCCGAAGCGACGGCGACGATTTCCTCGTTGCGGATGTAGAAGCACGGGCGGATGCCGTGCGGGTCGCGCAGCACGAACATGTCGCCGCTGCCCGTCATGCCGCTCAGCGTGAAGCCGCCGTCCCAGTGCACGGAGGCGTTGCGCAGCACCTGCGCGAGGTCGAGGTCATGGGCGATTTTCGACGGCATGGCGCGGCCGGGAACGCCTTCGTCGCGCAGTCGGCGGAAAATCGTCGTGTGAGCGTCGTCGAGCCAGTAGCCGAGTTCCTCGATGAGCGCCTGCGTGTCCGTGGAGACGATGGGATGGGCGCCGCGGTTGATGAGCGTTTCGTTCAGCTCGTTCGGGTTCGCCATCGAGAAATTGCCGGCGATCATCAGGTTGCGCGTCGGCCAGATGGACTTGCGGGCGAAGGGCTGGCAGGTGCTCAGGTCGTAGTTGCCGGAGGTGCCGTAGCGCAGATGCCCCACGAGCAGTTCGCCGCCGAAGTTGAAGTTCGCCTTCACGGTCGTGGGCATTTCCGGGATGATGACGCCTTCCTTCACCTTCGCGTCGTAGTCCGCCAGCTGCCGCGAAAACATTTCCGTGAGCGCTCCCGAGCCCAGCGCGCGGTCGCGCGCCATGAAGCTTTCCCCCGCGGGAACGCCGAGCTTCACGCACCCGATGCCCGCTCCGTCCTGTCCGCGGTTGTGCTGCTTTTCCATCAGGAGAAACAGCTGGTTGAAGCCGTAAAGCGGCGAGCCGTATTTGTGCTCGTAGTATTCGAGAGGCTTCAGAAGCCGGACGACGGCAATTCCACATTCGTGCTTGATAGGATCGCTCATAGAAGTGGCTTCAAGGAAAACAAAATTCGCCGTTCCCGTCGAATTGAAATTTCGAACCGGACCGGCCCCGGAAGAGAAAGACGGAGAAGGAAATCGCGG
>JBJEVP010000147.1:0-2284 GCA_051884475.1 Candidatus Spyradosoma sp. | reverse complement strand
CGTCGCGATCGAGGACGCGCCGCTGTGTTCGTGGCGCGGCGTGCACGTCGATTCCGCGCGGCATTTTCAGCCCAAGGAGTGGATCATGAAGTTCATCGACGTGCTTTCGCTCTACAAGATCAACCGCCTGCACTGGCACCTCGTCGATTCCGAAGGCTGGCGTCTCGAAATCAAGAAATATCCCAAGCTCGCCAAGCTCTGCGACGAATATCCCGCGTATTACGACTGCGAGGACCCGACGAACAAGGCCGCGCGCGCGACGTTCAAATACGGTTATTTCCACGGCGGCGGCCACTACACGCAGGAGGACGTGAAGGAGATCGTCGCCTACGCGAAGGCGCGCCACGTCGAAATCATGCCCGAAATCGAATTTCCCGCGCACGCGATGGCGGCGCTCACGGCGTATCCGGAATTCAACACCTCGGGCAAGGTGCCGAGCGTGCGCTCCAACCACTCGCCCGACCTCATTCTGCCCAACGACAAGGGGCTCGGCTTTCTCAAGGACATTCTGAACGAGACGATGGACCTGTTCCCGTTCGGCTTCATTCATTTCGGCGGCGACGAGGCGCCCAAGGGTCACTGGAAGGAAAGCCCGATCGCGCAGGCGAAAATCCGCGAGCTCGGGCTCGACAAGCACGGCGACAAGGCGGAAAACGCGCTGCAGGCCTGGATGTTCAACGAAATGGCGGCGCACGTCGCCAAGCGCGGAAAGCGCCCCGTCGGCTGGGAGGAAATCATGCACGACGACAACATGGAGCACCTGACGAAAAAGGCGGTCATCATGCCGTGGCTTTCGCTCGGGAACGCCGTCAAGAGCGCGAACGCCGGCCACGGCGTGATTCACGTCTCGACGGCGCCGTTCTACCTCGACTCGCAGCAGTCCGACTCGCCCGCGGACAACTGGCCGCTCTACGACGGCACGGCGTTCCGCCTGCCCAACCTCTACAATTTCAACCTGTTCCCGGGCAGCCTCACCGCCGAAGGGCGGAAAAACATTCTCGGCGCGCAGTGCCAGCTGTGGGCGGAGCTGCTGCCCAAGCCCGAACACGTCGAATTTCAGGCGTTCCCGCGCGTGCTCGCGCTCGCCGAGCTCACGTGGACGCCGCAGGAGCGCAAGAACTACGACGACTTTTACCGCCGCCTCATTCCGCAGGCGAAACTGCTCGACGCGCACAAGATCAACTATCGCCACATCGACCCGCTCCCGTCGGGAACGTGGAGCGCGGACGCGCTCGGCTCGAAGACCTTCGAAATCCCCGTCGAGCCCGCGCGGCTCAAGGCGGCGGACGAAACCGGGCTCGTCGCCGCGTTCCGCCACACGAAGGGCGCGCCGCTCAAGCTCCGCAAGGTCGAGCTGCTGCGCGGCGGAAAAGTCGTCGCCGCGGACGAGCACGACGACGTCGCGGACGAAAAGACGCCCGGCGGCGTCGCCTTCCGCCTGCCGCTCGAAACGCCCGTTCCCGCGGGCAAATACGCGCTGCGCGTCACGCACGCGAACGCTTCGGGCGAGCGCGACAGCGCGGGCGAAGTCCGCGTGTTTTCCGGCAGGCGCGGCACCGCGCTCTTCGACCCGCGCAACTTCCGCGGCGGCGATTACCCGTCCGCCCTCTGGAACAAGACGCAGACCAAGGGCGGCAAGGCGGACGTGCGCTTTTCGACCGAAGGACTGCTGACCGCGCCCGGCGACTACGAGCTCGTCTTCACCGCGAAAAATCCCGAGGAGGAAATCCTCGTGAGCCGCCTCCGCGTCGCGGGCGCGAAGAACGAGACGCCCGTCTCGAAAGCCGTCGCGAAGATTTCCGCGCAGAACCCGACCGGCATCGTTCCCGTGAAGATCGACGCGAAGGCGCTCCGCGGCGGGAACGCGCTCGTCGCGACCGTCGAATCGAAAAAGCCCTCGCAGGGCGAAATCCGCGTCCGCCGCGCCGAAGCGTTTCCGAAAAAAGGCGGGAAGTTCGCGTGGAACGCGGACGTGCTCTCGAAAGGCGCCGTGCTCTACGCGCGCGACGTCGCCGTGAAGAGCGCGGGACGCCTGCGCGCGACGTTCCGCTACACGGGCGGCGGGAACGGCGCGGACATCCTTTCCGTGCAGGCGCTCTCGGCGGGCGCCGTCGTCGCCGAAGATTCGCACAAGGGCTTCGCCGGCGGCAACCCGAAGGACAACGTCTTCACGCTCGAATCGTCCGCGCTCAAGCCCGGCGCGAAAATCGACCTGCGCGTCACGATGGCGGGCGCCGGCGGCACGAACTCCGAAGGCGAAATCACCGTGGAATGAAAAAGTCGA
>JBJEVP010000146.1:0-2287 GCA_051884475.1 Candidatus Spyradosoma sp. | reverse complement strand
GCGTGCTCTACGACATCTCCACCAAGCCGCCCGCCTCCATCGAATGGGAGTGAGGGCGGACGACGGCCGAACGTTGAGAATCGAAGGTTTTTTCTTTCGAAAGGGGGCGCGCGACGGATATCGCGCGTCTTTTTTTTTCTTGCGGGGATTCTGATTGTATTTTCTGATAATAATTATCAGAACAATCAGAAAGGAAAGAAATCATGCAGGAAGGCAAGAACATCGAATTCAAGCGGGAGTTCACCGACGCCGTCAGATACGCCGTCGTCGCTTTCGCGAATACGGACGGCGGGAAGATATTCATCGGCGTGGACGACGACGGGAACGCCGTCGGCACGGCGGACGCGGACGCGACGATGCTCCGGGCGGCGAACCTGGTGCGGGACGCCGTGCGGCCCGACCTCACGCTGTTCACGGACTGCGCCTGCGAGGTCGTCGACGGGAAGAACGTCGTCGTGCTGACGGTGCGGCGGGGCACGGCGCGGCCGTATTACCTGAGCGGGAAGGGCATTCGGCCCGAAGGCGTGTACGTGCGGCACGGCGCGGCGAGCGTTCCCGCGTCGGAGGCGGCGATTCTCGACATGATCAAGGAGACGAGCGGCGACTGCTTCGAGGAGGAGCGGTCGATCGAGCAGCGGCTGACTTTCGCGAAGGCGGAGGAGGTTTTTTCAAAAAAAGGCGTCGAGTTCGGCGACGCGCAGAAACGCACGCTCGGGCTCGTCGGCGCGGACGGCATGTTCTCCAATCTCGGCATGCTGCTCTCGGAACAGTGTTTCCCCGCGGCGAAAATCGCCGTGTTCGACGGCAGCAGGAAAACCGTCTTCCGGGATCGGCGGGAACTGTCGGGTTCGCTTCTCGGCCAGCTCGAAACCGCGCTCGAATATCTCGATCGGGAAAACGCGACGCGGGCGGAGATCAAGGGGTTTTATCGGGTCGACACGAGGGATTATCCGGAGGAGGCGCTTCGGGAGGCGCTCTTCAACGCGTTCGTTCACCGGGACTATTCCGTTTCCGCGCCGATTCTGATCAGCGTCTTCGACGACAGAATCGAAATCGTCTCCTTCGGAGGGCTGCCGACGGGAACGACGCTCGACGACGTGAAGCTCGGCGTGTCCGTGCTGCGCAACCGGAGGCTCGCGAACGTCTTTTATCGGCTGAAGCTCATCGAGGCCTACGGAACGGGGATTCTGAAAATCAACGAAAGCTACGCGGACCAGCCGCTGAAGCCGAAGATCGAAGCGTCTCCGCACGCCTTCAAAATCACGCTTCCGAACGTGAATTTTCCGAAATCTCACGGCGGGAACGCCGTCGCGCCCGCGGCCGCCGTGCGGGAAGAGGACGCCGCTCCCTACGGGCGCGCGGACCTCGGCGGCGGGAACGCGCGGAGCCTCGCGCGGGAACGTCTGCTGCTCGGTCTGCTGCGGGAACGCGGCTCGCTCGTGCGGAAGGACGTCGAATCCGCGCTCGGAGTTTCGCAGGCGAGCGCGATTCTGATTCTGCGGGAAATGCTTCGGAAGGGCCTTCTCGTCAAGGACGGCGCGGGCAAACATTCCCGCTACCTGCTCCCGGGGAAATGAATTTCCGGCCGCCCCGAAAATCGGCGCGGCGAAAGTTCCGTTTCGCCCCGAAAAAAAAAGCGTTCCCGCGAATCATTCACGGGAACGCTCTTCTTCTGACCTTACTTCTTGAACTTCAGGCGTTCTTCTGCCGGCGGCGCCGAGCCGCGACGAGCGCGAGAGCGCCCAGTCCCGCGAGCAGTCCGAACGTCGAAGGCTCCGGAACGCTCGCGACCGCGTAGCTCGAAAACGACTTCGTCGTGAAGCTCACTTTGCCGTCCTTGGAAACCGCGAGGTTGCCGACTTCCTTCGTCACGTCTTCCCACTTCGCGCCCTCGTCGTCGCTCTTGTGGTAAACACGGACCGCGTCCACGGAAACGGTTTCCCCGACGTCGAGCGTCACCATGACGTCCGCGCCCGAGTTCGTGATGTCGAACGACCACGCCGAAAGCACGACCGCGCCGATTTCGCTGACGGAAATCGTTCTCGTGTCGAGGCTTTCCGCCTTCGACACCGTGATCGCCGTCGACGCGGTCGAGAGCGTGACGGTGTCGCTCTTCTGCGAAATCGTCACGGACGTGTTCGCCGCGACGCTCTGGTTTTCCTGCGAGATTGCGCCGGAGTCGTCCGCGGAGACGTTCGCGACCGTTCCCGCCGTGAACTGCGTTCCCGCGAGCGTGCCGCCGAACGCCGTCACCGTCACGCCTTCGGCGACCGTGCCGATCGTGAAG
>JBJEVP010000145.1:0-2295 GCA_051884475.1 Candidatus Spyradosoma sp. | reverse complement strand
GGCGCTGCGCGCCGTGTAAGGTGGAGTGTGTAAGGTGTAGGGTGTAAGGTGTAGGGTGTAAGGGGCAATTCCCGGACGCCGGAAGAAGCGTTCCCGCGACGCCGCGGGAACGCACTCAAAAAAAATATACGCCGGAAAAAAGCGGCGGCTCTTTCCGAAAAAAAAATCGGACGCGGAGCAGAAAGGCTCTTGCGTTCTCCGATTTTTGCGTTTTAATTTCCGCCGTAGCCCGAAGATGCGACCGCGTCGCCGAGCTCATTTTCAAAACGCTTATTACTTACTGCAACATTCACATGGCAAAGAAACCTTCTGAAGGGTCAAAAAACAAATTCGTTTACGAATTCGGAAAAAAAACTGACGGAAACGCGCAGATGCGCAATCTTCTCGGCGGGAAAGGCGCCAACCTCGCGGAAATGGCGCGGATCGGGCTCCCGGTTCCTCCCGGCTTCACCATCAGCACGGAAGTCTGCACGTATTATTACGAAAACAAAAAGACTTATCCCAAGAACCTCATGGCGGACGTCCGCGTCGCCGTCGGCAACATCGAAAAACAGCTCGGAAAAAAATTCGGCGACGCCTCCGGATTCCCGCTGCTCGTCGCCGTGCGCTCGGGCGCGCGCGAATCCATGCCGGGCATGATGGACACGATCCTGAACCTCGGACTGAACGACGAGACGGTCGAGGCGCTCGCCCGCGTCACCAACAACGAACGCTTCGCGTGGGACTGCTACCGCCGGTTCGTCCAGATGTACGGCGACGTCGTGCTCGGCGTGCAGAAGCTCCCGAACGAGGACCACGAACCTTTTGAATCCGTCATTCACGACGTGAAGACGGAAATGCTCGAAAAGCCCGACGCGAGCGACACCGAACTCGGCGTCGTCGAACTGCGCGAACTCGTCTTCCGCTTCAAGAAACTGATCAAGGACCGCACGGGAAGCGACTTCCCGACGGATCCGTGGAAGCAGCTCGAAGGCGCGATCGGCGCGGTCTTCGGCTCCTGGATGAACGAGCGCGCGATCATCTACCGCCAGAAATACCACATTCCCTCGAGCTGGGGAACGGCGGTCAACGTGCAGTCGATGGTGTTCGGCAACACGGGCGACCTCTCCGGCTCGGGCGTCGCGTTCACGCGCGACCCCGCGAGCGGCGAAAAAGTCTTCTACGGCGAATTTCTGATGAACGCTCAAGGCGAGGACGTCGTCGCCGGCGTGCGCACGCCCGACCCCGTCGCCCGTCTCGCGGAAGTGATGCCCTCGGCGCACAAGCAGCTGCTCTCCATCTGCAGGACGCTGGAAAACCATTTCCGCGACATGCAGGACTTCGAGTTCACGATCGAGGACGCAAAGGTCTTCATGCTCCAGACGCGCAACGGCAAGCGCACGGGCGTCGCCGCCATCCGCATCGCCTGCGAAATGGTGCGCGAAAAGCTCATCGACTGGAAGACGGCCGTGCGCCGCGTTCCCGCCGAACAGCTCGACCAGGTGCTCGCGCCCGTGTTCGACCGCGCGGCGCTCAAGGGCGCCCGCCCGATCGCCCGCGGACTTCCCGCCGGCCCGGGAGCGGCGTCCGGCAAGGTCTATTTCAACGCCGAGCGCGCCGAAGCCGCAGCCGCCGTCGGAGAGAAGGTGCTTCTCGTCCGCCTCGAAACCTCGCCCGAAGACCTGCGCGGCATGATCGCCGCCGAAGGCATCCTCACGGCCCGGGGAGGCGTCTCCTCCCACGCGGCGCTCGTCGCGCGGCAGATGGGCAAGGTCTGCGTCAGCGGCGCTTCGGCGATCGACATCGACTACGCCAACCGCGCGCTTTCCGTCGGCGAAGTCGTCGTCAAGGAAGGCGAATGGCTCAGCATCGACGGCACGACGGGCGAAGTCTACCTCGGGCAGATCGCCACGGCTCCCAGCGACGTCGTCGCGGGCGTCGTCCGCGGGAACGAGGAGGCGAAGAAGTCCGACGCCTACAGGAATTTCGCGCAGCTGATGACGTGGTGCAGAAAGGCGACCCGGCTCGCCGTGCGCACGAACGCGGACGCTCCCGCGCAGACCGCCGTCGCCGTCGCCTTCGGCGCGCAGGGCATCGGACTCACGCGCACGGAACACATGTTCTTCGAGGGCGACCGCATCGACTCCGTCCGCGAGATGATTCTCGCGACCGATCTCGAAGGCCGCCGCGCCGCGGTGAACAAGCTGCTCCCGTATCAGCGCGGAGACTTCGAGGGCATCTTCCGCGAGCTCAAGGGGCTCCCCGCGACGATCCGCCTGCTCGACCCGCCGCTGCACGAATTCCTCCCGCAGACGA
>JBJEVP010000144.1:0-2303 GCA_051884475.1 Candidatus Spyradosoma sp. | reverse complement strand
ACTGATAGTTCTCACTGTGTTTTTGCCTAAGCAAAAACTTTGAACGCTCAATTATCCATTATCCGTTATCCATTACCCTGTTCCCACCGCGCTCCTTTTCCCCAAAAGGATTTTTTCCTCTCATCTCTAAGCTCTCATCTCTCCTCTTTTTTTCAACGCAAAGGACGCGAAGAAAAACCGCGAAGTTAAAGAAAGTAAAAAAAGTTTGAACCGGAAAGGAACAGAAGAGGAAGAAAGAAGAACAATGGACAATTGATAATGGATAACTGATAGTTCTCACTGTGTTTTTGCCTAAGCAAAAACTTTGAACGCTCAATTATTCATTATCCGCCATCCGTTATCCATTACTCTGTTCCCACCGCGCTCCTTTTCCCTAAAAGGATTTTTCCCTCTCATCACTAAGCTCTCATCTCTCCTCTTTTTTTTTGCCTAAGCAAAAACTTTTCTTTAACTGCCGACTCGGACCTGTTCTCCGGTTTTGCCGAAGCGGCGTTCCCGCGAAGCGTAGTCGGCGAGGGCCTTTTTCAGGTCGTCTTTCGAGAAGTCGGGCCAGAGCGCGTCGCAGAAATAGAGTTCGGAATAGGCGGCCTGCATCATCAGGAAGTTGCTGAGACGCTTTTCTCCGGAAGTGCGGACGATGAGGTCCGGGTCGGAGATTTCCGCCGTGTCGAGATAGCGGGAGAAGGTCGCCCAGTCCGGTTTTTCCGCGGGAACGCGTCCGGCGGCGCGGTCGCGCGCGTAGGCGTCCGCGGCGCGGAGAATTTCGTCTCGCGAGGAATAATTGAGCGCGACGACGATCGTGCGCCCGGAAAATCCGCGCGTGCGCTCCACGGCGTCGTTCACGGCGGCGGCGGTCGGCGCGGGAAGCCAGGAGAGATCTCCGACGACGCGCAGGCGGATTTCGTTTTCCAGGAGTTTCGGCAGATATTCGCCGATGAAGGCGCGCAGCAGCTCCATGAGCGCGGAGACTTCCTCCGGCGGGCGGTTTCTGTTTTCCGTGGAAAACGCGTAGAGCGTGACCGTGCCGATGCCGAAGCGGAAGGCGGCTTCCGTGATTTCGAGGACGGTCCTCACGCCGCGCAGATGGCCTTCGAAACGGGCGAGTCCGCGGGATTTCGCCCAGCGTCCGTTCCCGTCCATGATGAACGCGACGTGCGCGGGCAGGCGTTCCGGGGGAACGCCCGGGTCAAAGTCGTTTTTTTCGGAAGTCTCGGGCATATTCTTCGGCGAAGTAGGTCAGAATAATATCCGCTCCCGCGCGCCGAATGGCAAGAAGCGATTCGTCGCGCACGGCCTCGTAGTCGAGAAAACCGAGCTGCGCGGCGGCGCGGATCTGCGAATATTCGCCGGAAACCTGATATGCCGCGACGGGAAGGAGCGTGCGTTCCCGCACGTCGCGGACGACGTCGAGATAGGGCAGCGCGGGCTTGACCATGAGCATGTCCGCGCATTCCGCCTCGTCGAGCAGGGCCTCGCGGATCGCCTCGCGGCGGTTCGCGGGAGAAAGCTGATACGTCTTCTTCGTGAGTCCCGTCACGTTCGCGCCGCCGCTCTTCCGACTCCCGACCGCTTCGCGGAACGGTCCGTAGAACGCGGACGCGTATTTCGCGGAGTAGGCGAGGACGCCGACGCGGGCAAAGCCGTTTTCGTCGAGCGCTCTGCGGATGCGGGCGATGCGCCCGTCCATCATGTCCGAGGGCGCGACGAAGTCCGCTCCCGCGGCGGCGGCGTTCACCGCCATGGCGGCGAGGCGTTCGACGGAGGCGTCGTTGTCCACGTCCGTTCCCGCGGCGTTGAGCACGCCGTCGTGTCCGTGCGTCGTGTAGGGGTCGAGCGCGATGTCGGCGAAGACGAGCATTTCGGGAACGGCGGCCTTGACCGCCCGGATCGCGCGGCAGACGAGGCAGTCCGGATTCGCGGATTCCTCGCCGCCGGGAGACTTCTTCGCTTCGGGCGTTTTCGGGAACGGCGCGATTCCGCGCACGCCGAGCCCGACGAGCTCGCGGCATTTTTCGACCAGCGCGGGAACGGTCAGCCGTTCGACGCCGGGCATCGAGGGCACGGGTTCGTTCGCGTCGCCTTCCGTCAGAAAAACGGGAAGGATCAGCTGTTCGGGGCGCACGACGTTTTCCGCGACCATGGCGCGGACGCTTTCGCTCGCGCGCAGGCGGCGCATGCGCAGACCGTTTTCAAAATTTCCGGAGATCATTTTCTTTTCGTGAATGTTTTTTTTTCAAAAAAAGCGTTTGCGGACGCAATGCGGGAACGCGCGCGGCTCAGAGGGCGATTTTTTCGATGAAGTA
>JBJEVP010000143.1:0-2308 GCA_051884475.1 Candidatus Spyradosoma sp. | reverse complement strand
GATCACAGCACTTTCGCGAGAAAGTCACGGATGCGCGGATTCTCTTGCGACGAGAAGAACTCCCTCGGACCGCAGTCCGCCAGAAGCGTTCCCGCGTCCATGAAAAGAATCCGAGACGCCACCTCCCGCGCGAACGCGATCTCGTGCGTCACCACGACCATCGTCAGCCCGCCCTCGGCGAGATCCTTCATCAGCGAAAGCACTTCGCCGACCATTTCCGGGTCGAGCGCCGAAGTCGGCTCGTCGAACAGAATCACGTCGGGCTTCATCGCGAGCGCGCGCACGATGGCGATGCGCTGCTTCTGCCCGCCGGAAAGCTGCTGCGGGAACGCGTCGCGTTTCTCGAAAAGCCCGATGCGCCGCAGCAGCCGTTCCGCCTCCGCGACGGCCTCCGCCTTCGTGCTGTGTCCGGTCTTCACGGGCGCGAGCGTGATGTTGTCGAGCACGCTCAGATGCGGGAACAGGTTGAAATGCTGAAAGACCATGCCGACGCGCGCCCGGTAGGCGTTGATGTCGCCGCCGCGCGCGCCGACGCGTTCGTCGCGGAAAAGAATCTCGCCGCCGTCGGGCGTTTCGAGCAGATTCAGACAGCGCAGAAACGTGCTTTTGCCGGACCCGCTGGGCCCGAGCACGAAGACCGCCTCGCCGCGGCGGATTTCGGCGGAAACGCCGTTCACGGCGACGTGCCCGCCGAAAATCTTCTTCAGGCCGCGAATGCGGAAAAGCGGCTCGCCGCCCGCGGCGGGAACGGAATCGGAAGGCGTGTTCATGGATGCGGAAGGTTCTTTCATCGTTCGTTGCGTTTCAGGCGTTTTTCCAGGCGGGAGAGCAGGGCGGAGAAGAGCATCACGATGGCGAGATAAATCGCCGCGACCGCGAGCAGCGGCAGAAACGCCGTGTACGTCTGGCTGCGGATCACGTCGCCCGCCTTCGTCAGATCCTGCAGCGCGATGTAGCCGGCGACGCTCGTTTCCTTGAGCAGCACGACGAACTCGTTGCCGAGCGCGGGCAGCACGTTCTTCAGCGCCTGCGGAAGCACGACGTGCACCATCGTCTTCGCGTGGCTCAGCCCGAGACTGCGCCCCGCCTCGAACTGCCCTTCGTCGATCGACATGATGCCGCCGCGGATGATTTCCGCGACGTAGGCGCCCGAGTTCACGCCGAACGCGACGATCGCGACCAGCGTCTTGCTCACGTCCACGCTCCCGAAAATCACGAAATAAATGATGAGCAGCTGCACGACGACCGGCGTGCCGCGAATGACGGTGAGATAAATCCTGCAGAGAAAATCCGCGAATTTCAGCGAGCCGTTCTTGTCGTGCGTCGCGCGTATCACGGCGACCGCGAAGCCGAAAAACAGCCCCAGAATCACCGCGAAGAACGAGACTTCGAGCGTGACGAGCAGCCCGTCCGCGAGGTAGCGCCAGCGCCCGCCTTCGACGAAGTTCGTGTAAAAGGCGCCCGGCGTTCCCGCGCGCTTTTCCGCGGCCGTTCCCGCGGAGGCGCCCGCCGCGTCGTCCCACTCCGGAAGCGTTCCCGCGCCGTCCGCGGTGTATTTCTTCAGAATCGCTTCGAGCCGTCCGTCCGCGCGCATCTCGCGCAGCGCGGCGTCGATGCCCGCGAGCAGCTCCGCGTTTTCCTTGGCGACGGCGAACGCGTAGCTCTCGCTCGCGAGCGGCTCGGGCAGAATCCGCAGCTCGTCGGGATGCTTTTTTTCAAAAACCTTCGCGGGCTGGTCGTCGAGCACGAGCACGTCGATCTTCCCCGCGAGCAGCGCGGAAACGCCGAGCGCGCCGTTCTGAAAACGCTCCGGCTCGGCGATGTGCTTCGCGACGTAGAGATCGCCCGTCGTGCCGTGCTGCACGCCGACGCGCTTGCCCCGCAGCTCCGCCGGGCTCGAGACGCCGCCGCGCGCGGGAACGATGACGACCTGCCGCGCCTCGACGTAGGGCAGCGAAAAATTCACCTGCCGCCGCCGCTCCTCCGTCACCGTGATGCCGGACGCGGCGACGTCCGCCTTGCCCGTGCTCACGGCGGAAATGACGGAATCGAAGCTCATGTCCTCGATGACCAGCCGCCGCCCGAGCGACTCCGCGACGGCGCGCATGATCTCGGGATCGATTCCGACGATGCGGTCGCCCTCCCGAAATTCGTAGGGCGGGAACGTCGCTTCCGTCGCGACGATGAGCGTTTCCTCCCGCGAGGAATCGCCGCACGCGGCGCAGAGCAGCGCGCAGACCGCCGCCGCCGAAATTTTCAGAAAATTCATGACGCCCATTCAACCCGCCTTCCCCGCCGGAGACAAATT
>JBJEVP010000142.1:0-2314 GCA_051884475.1 Candidatus Spyradosoma sp. | reverse complement strand
CATCGCGCAGATCAAGAAGTCCATCGAAAAGACCTACGCCAAGAAGGGCGAGGAAATCGTTCAGATGAACTTCAAGGCGGTGGACAACTCCCTCGCCAACCTGCACGAAATCAGCGTTCCCGCGGCGCCTGAAGCCGACGCCAAGCCGCAGGTCGCTCCGGCCTACGAAGGCGCTCCGGAATTCTTCAAGAAGGTGCAGGCGATGATGATCGCCAACAAGGGCGATCTGCTGCCGACCTCCGCGCTTCCCGCCGACGGAAAGTTCCCCTCGGGAACGACGAAGTTCGAAAAGCGCGACCTCGCGGCCGAAATCCCCGTCTGGGATTCCTCGCTCTGCATTCAGTGCAACAAGTGCGTCAGCATCTGCCCGCACGCCGCGATCCGCTCCAAGTTCTATCCGGAAGCCGCTCTCGCGGGCGCTCCCGAGACCTTCAAGAGCGTGCCCTTCAAGGCGCCCGCGAAGGACGGAATCAAGAACCTCTTCACGATTCAGGTCGCTCCGGAAGACTGCACGGGCTGCACGATCTGCACCCAGGTCTGCCCGGGCAAGGACAAGAACGATCCTTCCCGCAAGGCGATCATGATGGCGCCGCAGCCGCCGCTGCGCGAAGCCGAAGCCAAGAACTGGGACTTCTTCCTGAATCTCCCGGATCCCGACCGCACCAAGCTCGGCAACACGATGCGCGACGCGCAGTTCATGACGCCGCTCATGGAGTTCTCCGGCGCCTGCTCGGCCTGCGGCGAAACGCCCTACATCAAGCTGATGACGCAGCTCTTCGGCGACCGCACCTACATCGCCAACGCCACCGGTTGCTCCTCGATCTACGGCGGCAACCTGCCGACCACGCCTTACACGACCAATAAGGAAGGCCGCGGTCCCGCCTGGGCGAACTCGCTCTTCGAAGACAACGCCGAGTTCGGTCTTGGAATGCGCTACGCCATCGACACCAAGACCGCCATCGCGCGCCGCGAACTCGAGGCGCTCGCTCCGGTCGTCGGCGAAGAACTCGCCAAGGCGATTCTCGAAGCGCCGCAGAAGACCGAAGCCGACATCGCCGCGCAGCGCGAACGCGTCGCCGAGCTGAACAAGAAGCTCGAAGCCGCGGGAACGCCCGAAGCGAAGTCGCTTCTCGGAGTCAGCGAATTCCTCGTCAAGAAGTGCGTCTGGATCGTCGGCGGCGACGGCTGGGCCTACGACATCGGCTACGGAGGAGTGGACCACGCTCTCGCCTCCGGCAAGAACGTCAAGATTCTCGTCCTCGACACGGAAGTCTATTCCAACACGGGCGGTCAGCAGTCCAAGTCGACGTCCATCGCGGCGGTCGCGAAGTTCGCCACGGCGGGCAAGCAGCTCCCGAAGAAGGATCTCGCGCAGATCGCCGTGCAGTACGGCAACGTGTACGTCGCCCGCGTCTCCATCGGCTACAAGGACACGCAGCTCCTGCAGGCGATGAAGGAGGCCGAAGCGTTCGACGGCCCCGCGCTCATCATCGCCTACTCGCACTGCATCGCGCACGGTCTCCGCAACCTCGCGGACGGCGCCGATCACCAGAAGGTCGCGGTCGAAACCGGCTACTGGCCGATCTTCCGCTACAATCCGGCGAACGTCGCCGCGGGCAAGAATCCGTTCTCGCTCGACGTTCCCGCGATGAAGACCGCGCTCGACGAGTTCATGCAGACGGAAACGCGCTTCAAGGGCCTCAAGCGCTCCAACCCGGCGCACGCCGCGGAACTCTACGCGAAGGCTCAGGAAATGGTCACGCGCCGCTTCCACTACTACCAGGCGCTCACCAAGACCTATGCGCCGGAAGAAAAGTCCGAAGAAAAGAAATAATCCTCTTTTCTCCGCAGAGAAAAACACGCGTTCCCGCCCGGGAGCGCGTGTTTTTTTTCACCGCGAAACGCGAAGTCAACGAATGATGGATGAGGGATGATTCTCACTTCGGTTTTTGAAACACGGATTGAACGGATGAAAACGGATTTTTTCCCTCTAAGCCCTAAGCCCTCAGCTCTCAGCTTTTTTACTAGAAGTCATAGAAGTAAAAAAAAAGTTTGAACCGGGAAGGAACAGAAGAGAAAGAAGAAAGAGAAACACGGATGGAACGAATTTTCAGTGAATAACGGATAATGAATAATGAACAACTCTCACTTAGGTTTTTGCCTCGGCAAAAACTTTGAACACTCAATTATTCACTATCCGTTATCCACTATCCACTGCACTGTTCCTCTAACCTCTCATCCCTCATCTCTCCTCTTTTTTCTTATGAGAAAGACTTCTATTTACTTCCATTACTTCCAGTAAAATCTACTATCC
>JBJEVP010000141.1:0-9154 GCA_051884475.1 Candidatus Spyradosoma sp. | reverse complement strand
CGCCGCGCCGACCTTTTACAAGATCGACCTCTCCGCGCTGAAGTGAGGAGGCGACCTTTGAAAAGCTTAAAGGTTAAGGCTTAAAGCTTAAAGAGAAGTTTGCGGGAGAAGGATTTTCGAAGGCCGGCGGGACGCTCGCCCTCCGTTTCTGCTTCGCTCCCCGACGCGTTCCCGCAGCGGCTCCGCGTGAAACGCGGAACAAAAATAACCCCATGCGGCGGAACGCCGCTTGGGGCCGGGAACGAAAAAACCACGCGCCTGAAAGGCGCAACCGCCCCGCGGAAACGAAACGTCGCGAAAGTTGCGCCTTTCAGGCGCGGGCGGTGTGCGGAGCATTCCCCAAGCGCGCGCTTCGCGTCGCGCATGGGGTTACCTTTGTTTCGCCCCGACGGGGCGTGGGAGCGAAGGCATTCCTGCCTTCGTTCCTGCGGCGTCCGATTTTCCGAGGGCTCATTTTCGCCGCGCGGCGTGCGCATATTTCCAAGCCTCGACGGGGGGCGAAATTATTTAGCGTAGGGCAAGCGAGCGACGCGAGCGCAGCCCTACGAACGCCGAACAAAAACAAAGCGCGCTATAAGTGCGCGATCGCGGGAACACCTGGGGGCGAAGACGTCCACGTCTTCGTCGTGGGGCGCTGGAACGACGCGCGGCAAAAGAAAACCGCAAAGTTAAAGAAAGTGAAAGAAAGTTTTCTTTTGGGGAAGCGACTTTCCAGTCGCTTTTTGAAATCCCTAAAAGGAAATTTCCTTTGAAAAAAATTTCAGGAAGCGACCGGTAAGCGAAGCGTGGAGGCAAATCGCTCCAAAGGTCCGCGGGAATGGAACTCCGCCCCGAGCCCCTTCGGGGCGTTCATCTGCGGGAGATTGCGTGTTCCCGCCGTCACGCGCACATGTCCACGAACATCGAGAGGCCGAGCATCACGAACCAGCCGATGAAATACGAGTTGTCGTCGCCGACGAGCCGCGCCCTCCGGTAGATATAGACGGGAACGAGCAACGCGCCCCAAAACCACGCACACGACGACGTGTCGAAACCCTGCTTCTTCAGGCGCGACTCGTCGATCGCACAGAAAATCGAGTTCAGCACGCAATAAAGAAACGACGATGCACTCAAGCTCAAATCTTCGACTCCCAGCGTAATCAGCGAGCCCATGAGCGGCACGCAGGCGATGAGCCACGCGATGAGCCGATTCGTGCTCGCGTCTTCCGCCGAGACCTGAGGCGCGGCGGAAGGCTCCGCCGCGGCAGCTTCCGGCGCGGAAACGGGAACGGGAAGGCTTTCCGCCGCAGGCGCGACCGATTCGGGCGCCGCCTCCGGCGCTCCCGCGTTTTCCGGCGCGGGCGGCGGCGTTTCCGCGACGATTTCCGGCGTCTCGCCGGCTTCGGGCGCGTTCCCGCCCGCGGGCGGCGTCGCGGCGTTCCCGCAGCTCGGACAAAATTTGGCGCCGTCGGGAAGCGCGTTCCCGCAATGCGTGCAGAACATAAAATTCCTTCCTTTCTTTCAGATGCTCAAAGCTTGCCGCCGCACTTCGCGCAGAAAGCCCCGCCGCTCACGGGAGCGCCGCAATGCGGACAAAACCGCTTGGCGGGAGCGCTCCCGCCGTTCGCGAGAGGCGGAGGAACGTTCGCTGCAGGGGCGCTCGGCGGCGCGGAAGACATAACCGGAGGATTCGGCTGCGGCCACACCGCCCAGATGAACGCCGCAATCCAGCCCACGCCGAAAAGCGTCGAGCCGAACACGTTCACCACGAAGATGATCCACTTGTAGTGGTGTCCGCGTCCGAACGCGATCAGCGTCGGCAAAAGAAAAACGACCAGCCCGCCGATGCACAGCAGGGCGATTCCTATAATGGCGCCGAGCGCCTCAGCTTCTTCTTCACTCATAAAATCAATTTGTTTTCGATTCCAATTTCATCTTCTCTTCAAGGACGTCCTTGTCCTGAGGGCACAGCGACAAATAGGTTTTTGCGGCCTCCAAGGCGGCTTCCGGATCTCCAGTTCTGAGAATCTGAAATTCCAGTTTCCAAGCGGGAGCGTATTTCGCATCCAGACGATGCGTCTCCGCGATGTCCTGCATAGCCTTCTCGATTTCACCCGCCGCGCAGTAAAGCCGCGCGCGACGCATCAGCGAAAACTTGCTCTTGTAGGCCTCTATCGAACGGGAAGCGTCTTCAAGCGCCGTTGCGGAATCGCCGAGTTTGACGTGAATCTCCGAGCGCACACGATAAAGCTCCGAAAGTTGCGTGCCTTTTTTCGTCTGGGAGACGGCTTCGTCGATTTTCGACAAAGCCAGCTCAAGATTTCCCGTCTCGAGATACACTTTCCCGAGCGAGGAAAGCGCTTCGACGTTGGCGGGATTGAGTTCTCTTGCGAAACACAGATCGGCGACTGCGCTCCGATAATCCTTCAGTTCCGCCCACGCCGCGGCGCGCCGCACGTACAGCTTGTCGTTTCTCGGATCAAGGCGAATGGCCTCGCCGTATTCTTCCGCCGCCTCCTTGAAGCGCTTCATCTCAAAAAGCACCAGCGCACGCCAGCTCCTGGCCGTAAGGTAGTCTCCGGACAACTCGACGGCCTTGTTCATGTAAGTGAGCGCCACATCGTAGTTGTCCTGATAACCGTAAGACATGCCCAACTGATAATACGCCTCCTTGTAAGAGGGATTCACCGTAAGAGCCTTTCGGAAATACTCTCTCGCGGCCTCGAACTGGCGCGGACGCGCGTTCATGCGGAAACACGCGAGATTGTAAAGAGCGACGTCGAATTTGGGATCTAAATCAAGAGATTTCTCCACTGCGGCGACGGCCTCCTCACGCCTTCCGAGTGCATTCAGCACAAGCCCGTGCCAAAGATGCCCCCACTTGAAGTCAGGATTTTTCGAAACTACGTCTTCGATGAGAGACAAGGCCTCCTCGTTCCTCTTTCTCGCGTTCAGCAGAGTGACGAAGCGCACCTTCGCGAAGGCATCGTCCGGCGCAAGCCTGACGGCTTCGATGATCGCGGCTTCCGCCTTGTCGTATTCTCCGAGCGCCGTATAGATCTGCGACTCGAGAATGAAGCCCTCCGCGCGCTCGGGCGCGAGCTTCTTCAGAAACTTCGCGTCCGCAAGAGCCGAATGAGCGGTGTCCAATTCCTCCTTGTTCAGCGGCCGATCCAGATTCAGCAAAACGCGAATCGCCCGGGCGCCTTTGATGTAGGCTTCCTGAAACCGATATTCGAACTTGTCCCCGTCCAGCTCTATGGCTTTGGAAACCAAATCGAGAGCGACGTCCGGGCTGTTCTCACGGTCGAACATCTCTTTGGCGATTTCCGAATATCGGCTCGCCATATCGGCGATCCTACAGCAATCGTAGTACCACGCGCCCATTTCGCAGAACGTCCAGACGACTCCGCTGCTCAAGACGATGAGGCCTCCGAGCTTGGACAGAAAAACCTTCCACCGCCGCTCCCTCTTCTTTTCGGCGGACGCCTGCTCCCGCCTCCATTTTTCGAGAACCTGCTCGAGCGCGGCCAGTTTTTCGACGACCTCGGCCCCCACGGAACCGTCGTCCGGCCCATGGGGGATTCCGTCGTCGGAAGAAGACACGACCCGGCTCTGAATTATTGAACGAAGCCCTGCGCGCCCCATGTCTCTTTATTTCCGATTGTGCATGAACAGCTGATCGCGGGTCAGATATTTCGGCATCACCGAAGTTCTGACCTTCAGATAATTTCCGACGGGCGCGCGACGCTTCCCCGCGGGAACGCTCTTCTCATACTCTCCGGAAAATTCGGAATAGAGGACGTCGCGGTCTTCCGGATAAGCTTCGCCGAATCCGTTCTGTCTCTGCTTGAAGCGCGCGAGCACGCCGTCCATCGCCTTAGGATTGTATCCGGCGGCGAGAGTCAGAGTCGCCGCCCGGCGGTCCGCCGCAGTCTCGAATTCCGTTTCGTGCCCGGTGGTAAGCGAGCAGGTGATGCTCATCGCGAGCTCTCCCATCTTCTTCAGCGCTTCGGACTTCGCCTCCTGCGCCTTTTTCAGCGCCAAATCCGTCGCGGATCTGATTTTTTCGGCCTGTTCGGCCGCCGGCAACTTGTCGAAGAAGGGAACTTTTTTCGCGGCATCTTCCGCTTTCTTCATGATTTCGGAGCGGATCAGAGGGTCCGCGAGATCGACCGCGGCGTCGAGCGCGGCGAACGAAAACGCGGCGAAATTCTGCGGCCCCATCTCCCGGGCGCTGTGGTGGAATTCGACGTGCCCGATTTCATGGGCAAGAACCGCGGCAAGCTCGTCTTCGCTCTGCAGGAACTTCAGCATGCCGACGGTCACCACGACGAAACCTCCGGGAGCGGCATAGGCGTTGACCTCGTTGTCCGCCAGCACGAACACGTGCCAGCCGCTGTAGGGCGAGGGCACATTGCTGTTGCGGACCAGACGGTCGAGCACGTTTCTGACGTAGACCGTCGACTGATGATTCGGCGAAAGAGCCTTGGGCATCAGAAACGCGACGAGCCCGGCTCCGAGATCATATTCCTGATAGGGACCGACCTCAAAAAAGGCGTTTGTGGAAGGCATGCTCGCGAAACCGCCCTCCTCCTGAGGAGTCTTTTCGAAGTCGATGGGCTCGAATCCAGGATTTTCCTGTCTGAAATAATCCATCAGCGCCTCCGGATGAGAAACCTTGGCCTGAGTCTTCGCGCGCCCCGACGCCCCCATGAGCAGATACAGATTGCCCGGGCGATACGAATCGGCCAAGAAAGAATCCGCATCGGATTCCTGATCCTCCGGAAGCGTGAAGCGCTTGACCTTCGCCTCGCCTTTCGGCGGGAGCCCTTTTTCCTGAGCCCGCCAAAGAGCCTCGCTGACGAGAGCGGACGCCGGAGCGAAAACCTTCTTCCCGTCGACGCTTCCGGAAACCCAAGAGTCCGCCTTGTCGTCCTTCAAATGCGCGGGACCGGGGAACAGAACCTGTTCGGCCAAAAAGCGGTCTCCCAGCTTCATCTTGGAAACGACAGAAGAATCGGCACTCGCGTCGCTGTAGATCGGCATGGACTGCACGGAAACGCGATACGTTTCTCCGACCTCCTTTTTGCTGTAGTCCGGAGTCGGGATAATCGAGCATCCCGTAAAAAATCCGGCAAGAGCTATTGCGCCGAGAACGGCGGTGGAAAACTTCCTGGTCTTCATTGTGATATTTGTGTTCATTGTGGATTTACATCAGTTGCAGATTTTTTTTCTAAAAAAAGGAAGAAGAAAGGCTTGCGGCAAAGAGGATTTTTCGGGAAGAGCGGCGTTTCGTACTGCTTCGCAGAATCGAAAAATCACGCGTGCAATACGTGCCCCATTGTGTCTCAATATGAGCTTTTGTCAAGGCGATAGCGATTACGGCCGCCGCAAGGACGTGAGGATTTTTCGCGACCGTTCTGTTCCGGAAAATGAAGCATACGCATGATACATTCGCAGCCACGCGCGGAAAATCACGCGGGAAAAAGAAAAAATCTCCGAACGGATAACCGGGCGGAGAATGACGGAGCGCTCAATGTTTTTGCCGAGGCGAAAACCTCGGCGGACGCTCATCGTTCATCATTCCTGACCTCTTCCCTCTTTCAGGCGCGCCACTTCCTCGCGGAGCGCGCGCACTTCCTCCAGTATCCGGCGGTTCAGCTCGGCGTTCTTTTTGCCGAACTCGTCCTCCGGAATCTCCGGCTTGGGCTGAGACTCCGCCACCGCCGCGCACATCACGCCGATGAAGAGATTGAGCACCGTGTACGTCGCCACGACGATGAACGGCACGAACAGCAGCCACGCGTACGGAAACTGTTCCATCACGGGACGAACGATGCCCATGGACCAGCTTTCCAGCGTCATGATCTGAAACAGGCTGTACATCGACTTCCCGATGCTCCCGAACCACGCCGGGAACGCCGCGCCGAAGAGATTCGTCGCGATCACGCTGCAGATGTAAAAGTAAATCGCCAGCAGCAGACAGATCCACCCGATGCTCGGTACCGACTTGAACAGAGATTCTGTGATGAGCTTCAGTCTCGGAATGCGGGAAAAAACCCGCGCCACGCGCAGAATCCGAAACGAGCGCAGCGCGGAAAACACGCCGCTCCCGGGAACGAGCGAAATTCCCACCACAAGAAAATCGAAGACGTTCCAGCCGCTCGCGAAGAACCGCGGCCCGTCCGCGATCAGCTTCAGCACGATCTCCGCCGTGAAGATCACGAGAAACGCCGTGTCCGCGACGCGGCTCGCCTCGCCCGCGAACGCCGTCCACGCAGGACTCGTGTCCAGCCCCAGCTGCGCCGCGTTCACCACGATGCAGCCGAGCACGAAGTTCTGCACGCCCTTGGAATGCACGAAGCGCGAACACGCCTCGCGGAAAGAAGAAATAGAAGTCAAAAACATGGAGTGAGAAGTCAAAAATATGGAGTGAGGTTTACGGCGTTCCCGCGAAATCGTCAAACATCGAAAATCTTCGCGCCGGAAAATCTCGCGAAAAACGTTTTCGGCGATGGATCAACGCCGGAAAAAAAAGACTGAGAGAGCATAAAAAAATCCGCTGCGCCCCGAAAGACGCAACGGATCAGAAGAACAATCGTTATGCAAGTTCTTTGCCCGCCACGTCCGTCATTTCCCGTTGTTCCACCAAGAAAGAACCTTTTCGGAAGGCGCGCTGGAAAAAAACTGCGGCCCGATTTTGATGATCTTTCCGGAACGAGTCTTGATGATGAGCGTCTTTCGTCCGAGAGCGCTTCCCGTATCGATGGATTCGATGTCGCTCTTGAGAACGGATTCGCTGACGGTCGTCATCTTAAAAAAGCAGGAAAGCCAGGTGAGAAGCATCATCCAAACCGGAACCTTGCAGAGCACCATACGATATTCCGTAAGACGGACACAGACCGGCTGTGCCGGAATCGTCATCATCTGCATGTTTTGTTCCACAAGCAGATGCTCCCCGGGGCCAAGACGAAACGTCATGCCGGGGCTCTGTTGAAACGGAGCGAGGTCTGCGTTTTTATCACTCATTGCTCATTTCCCTTTGAGGAATCCGATTCCGGAAAGGATGGAGACGATTCCGGTGGCGCCGAAGGAGAGGCCGATATCCCCGTACCCGATGAACGAAGCAATGATGCAGAGAGCACCGAGCACAAGCAACAGCGCTCCGATCGCAGGGTTGTTCTTTTTCGATGACGTTTCGTTGTTTTGATTTGTATCACTCATATTGGTATTTTGGTTAGAAAAAAAGATTACAGCGCGGAGGCGAGATATTCCTTGACGGCGGCGGCGACGAGTTCCTCAAGGGAAAGCCCCAAGTTCGCCGCAATGCGCTCGAGGCGAGCCAATTCATCGGGGTCGAGATCGAGTTCGACGATGGTCGTTTGGGGAGACATTTCGGGTTCGGAAATCACGCGTTGAGAATGCGCCGCATTGTGCCGCAAATACGAAATTTGTCAAGGTTTAACGCGGAAAATGATTTGCGCGGAGGCGGGAACGCGGGCATAGTTGGCGGCAGATGAGCTCGAAGACCTCCATGGGCATACGCCTCGACCCCGAAGACCGCAGAACTCTGGAAGAGTTGGCGGTGCGCTGGCGGCTGAACGCGTCGGACATCGTGCGCCTCGCGGTCAAGTCGCTCCTGGACGACGCGAAGCGCAACGGCGGGAAAATCGAGCTGCCGTACGCGTTCAAGACGCGGGAGCGCCGCGGCGTCGCCGCGCCGGCAGAAACGGTCTCTTCGAAATAGCGCATACGGATACATTCGCGGGTGCGCGCGAAAAATCACGCGAAAATTTTTTAACGGGCGGGCGGACACGCGCGGTGCGGAAAAAATCTCCCGCGGAGAAAGGTTTCGTAGGGCTGCGCTCGCGGCGCTCGCTTGCCCTACGCTAAGCAATTGTCGCCCCGTCGGGGCTCGCAATCGCGAATCCGCGGGAACGCCGCGCGGACGAAGGCAGGAATGCCTTCGCCCCCGGCGCGCCCCGGAGGGGCGAAACAAACATAACCCCATGCGCCCGTCGGGCGCTTGGGGAACGCTCCGCACATCGCCCGCGCCTGAAAGGCGCAACTTTCCGCGGAACGTTCAGTCTCGAAGCCAATACGCCATGTCCGGTTTTATGCCGTTCTCTTCCAGAATTTTTTTGTATTCGGACTCGAAATCGACCGTCGCATGATGTTCCCGCTGCTCGGCGATGTACTTCGTGATGCGCTCTTTCGCGTCGAGTCCGCACGAAAACGCCGCGTACTGGCTGCCCCACGCCTCGAACGCCGGGAATTCTCCGACGTGATTCTTGAGCCAGGCGTGGGCGGAAGTTTTCAGCTCTTTCACGAAGTTCGAGACCGCGATCGTCGGATGCATGGAGACGAGCAGATGGATGTGGTTCGGCGTTCCGTTGATTCGGTGAAGCACGCAGTTTTTTTGGCGCACGAATCCCCAAATGTATCTGTAAAGTTTTTCCGAATGTTCGTTTTCGAGCACGTACGTGCTGTTTTTCGTGCGAATGATGATGTGGAAAAGCAGATTCGTATAGCTCATGCGCGAAGATTCACGGAAAATCGCCGTGGTCGCGAGACAAAAGAGGCGTCTCGCGTGAAAAGCGCAAGCGCGGCAGGGGCGGACGCCTCGGGCGGTTGCGCCTTTCAGGCGCGTGATGTACGAGCGCCTCCCCCAAGCGCGCGCTTCGCGTTGCGCATGGGGTTACTTTTGTTTCGCCCCTCCGGGGCGGTATGCGTGCGAGAGCATTCCCGCGATCGCGCTCCTACGGTTTTCGTAGGGCTGCGCTCGCGGCGCTCGCTTGCCCTACGCTAAGCAATTGTCGCCCCGTCGGGGCTCGCAGATCGCGAATCCGCGGGAACGCCGCGCGGACGAAGGCAGGAGCAAAAGCCCCGAAGGGGCGCGATTGCCCAGCGTAGGGTTTTAACCCTACGTAAACGGGAAAAGACGAACGCGTCCTGTAGGGACGCGATTGCCGACACGACCTCCCCCGCTTGCAATACCGCCCCGGAGGGGCTTTTATCTGTGCGCATCAGCGACATCCGCGGCAAAAATAATCTTCGTGCGCCTCGGCGTCTTGGCGGGAAACAGCAAACTTTCAATTATCGACTCACCCGCGCTTATGGTATAGTTTCGAGCCATGGACGAACACGGCGCACGGAGGCGGACGGGCGGCTA
>JBJEVP010000140.1:0-2361 GCA_051884475.1 Candidatus Spyradosoma sp. | reverse complement strand
GGTTTCTTCGGGCGCGTTCCCGCAGGAGCAGGCGGCGAGCGCCGTTCCCGCGAGGGCGAGAGCGAGCGCTCCGGAGAATTTCAGAAGAAGTCTTTTCGTGAGCATGGCGCGGCGTGTTTTTTTTTCGGTTCAGTCGTATTTGCGTTTGACGAAAGGCGCGAGCCCGGTGGGAAGAACGGGGACGGGCTCCTTGATCTTCGTGATCAGTGACGAAGCGATGAGGCCCGCGTAATGCCAATGCTCGGGCTTCGCCGAAATCAGCCAGCCGAGCGCGGACCAGAAGAAGGCGATTTCGCTGCGCAGCGTTTCCGCCTGAATGCGGAAGCGGCGGAAGCCGAGCGCGTAGAGCCCGCGCAGCTCCTCGCGCGAGAGCAGGGCGGCGCGGGGCGCGTCCGCTCCGTCCGCGACGCTGACTTCTTCGCATTTCGCCTCGGCGAGCGCCTGATGGCGTTCCCGCAGCGGGGCGGCGTCCCAGGGCGAGCGGCGGATCTTCGCGAGCGCGGCGAGGTGGCGTTCCCGCACCGGGCAGCGGCGCAGGCAGGAGTCGTTCACGGTGATCTCGAATTTCTCCGCGCCGATTTCCTCGGCGAGAGTCTTCATGAACGCGGGGTCGGCGGCGTCGTCCGGGTGCACGGCGACGACCGAATATCTCTTCGCGGCGGAGCGGTAGTATTCGAGGTCGCCGCGCCCGTTTTCGGCGATGACCTTGTTCATGCCCGCGCGCAGGGCGAGCGAGGGAAAGTTCTTTCTGACGTGCTCGGCGAGCGGCTCCGAGGCGACGGAGACGGCGGCGCGCGGCATCTGCGCGGCGTAGTTGAGCAGCGTGTTGCCGACGGCGTCGTTCAGCGTGTCTTCGGGAACGTGCGGATTGTCCAGGCTGAGCACGAAGGCGGCGGGTTTGCCCGCGAGCGCCTTGAGCCGCGCGGCGATGTCTCCGGGCGGGATGAGCGGTCGGGAACGGTACCATTCGAGCGTCCAGGCGCAGGGCGGCGCGCCGTGCGTCTCGGCGACGGCGCGGGCGCGGCCGAAGTTCTCCTGCGCGAAGTCGCAGAGCTGAGTCCGCGATTCGTCGTAGAGAAAGACGCCGCCGAGGTTCCACTGCGCTTCGGGGAAATCCGAGTCCGCGAGAACCGCGAGCTTGTTCGCCTGCGGCGCGGCGGCGATGGACGTGAACGGCACGGGCGTTCCCGCGGGAGCGGCGGGAACGAGGGAGATGAAGTTGCTCGGAACGGAAATGTTGCTCATGGTCCGGTTTTTCCTTTCGTCAGACGGCGGGGTTGAGCGTGGAGGTGGCTTCGAGGAACTGCAGCTTGAGGCGGCTCATGAAGTTTTCGCCCGGCCTGTCCTCGCGCAGCGCGAGGCGCAGAAGGTCGAAGAGCACGCCCGCGCCGTTGAGCATTCCGCGCCCCTGCACCTTGAATTTGCGGAAGCCCATGTCGTAGAGCCTGCTGATCTCGTCGCGCGTGAGCGCGGCGACGTTGCGTTCGGGATCGCCGACGAGGACGTTGAGGTCGGAGCAGCCGTTGTTCTTCCAGCGCGCGTCGAATTTCTCGTCCACGTGCCCGAAGTAGTTCAGCGCGAGCGAGGAGAGATACTTGTAGTGCCAGGGACGGATCTTGCAGCCGCGCACGCAGTATTCGTTGACGAGGATTTCATAGCGGTCCTTGTCCTCGAGCTTTTCGAGCATCTCGAAGTTCACGGAATCGTCCGGGTGAATCATCACCTTGTCGAAACGGTCGGCGAGCCGGCGGTAGTAGTCCGCGTTCCCGCGCCCGTTCTCCACGGTCACCTTGAGGATGGAGGAGACGCGCTTCAGCTTGGGATGGTTTTTCCCGACGTGGTCGAACAGCGCGTCCGAGGCGCAGATGACGGCGTTGTTCCCGGTGGGATTCTGTTTTTCGAAAAAGTTCAGCATCGCGTTCCCGGTCGGGTCGGACAGGTGCTCCTCCTTCAGCAGGTGATTGGAGAACGTGAGGTCGACGGCGATCCCGCGGCGCGCGTAGGCGAGCCCCGCGTCGCGGATCTGTTCCGCCGTGCACATGGCGCGCGGGAGCACGCGTCCGCTGTTCCAGAGAAAGAGCGGCGAGCCGTGCACGAGCTTCAGCAGCTTGACGCCCGTCGTCTGCAGGAAAAAGTCGTGGAAAAGGAGCATCTCGCGGTCGTTCACGAACGCGCCCGAGACGTCCCAGAAGGCGTCCGGCCAAAGCGGATTGACGATGGAAATCGGAGAACTCATCGCGCCCGATGCTGACAGGTTTTTCCCCGGACCGCAAATTCAACGCGCCCGTCCGCGCGTTTTTTTGAGGCGTCCGCGGGAACGGAAAAGCCGCCGCGCCGCTCACGCCTGTTTCGGCGAGGGCG
>JBJEVP010000139.1:0-9206 GCA_051884475.1 Candidatus Spyradosoma sp. | reverse complement strand
GCGGCCGCGAAAACAGGGAATCGGGGGGGGGGCAGGTTTTTCATTTCGGGAGACATTGTATGCGTTCCCGATTTTCGAGAAAAGCGCAATTTAAGATTTCTTTTCTGCGCGCCTTTTCCAGCGGCGGTTGCGGAGATAGGCGGAGAGGAAGAGGAGCCCGCCGACGGTGACGAACCAGTCGCCGTTGCGGGCGTAGAAGGTGCGTCCGCCGACGCCGAGCGCGTTCCCGTCGTCGTCCGTGCGGCGCGGGCCGTACACCTCGAAGGTCTTTTGTCCGCGGAAATAAATCGAGCCGTCGTCCTTGCCGTCGGCGGTCATCACCGCCATGTGTCCGAGCGGGTTGATCACGCCGCTCCATCCGGCGTTTCCGCAGCGGATCACGGGAACGCCGAGGTTCACCGCCTGCATCACGGAGTGCGCGGCGTGCTGATACGCGCCCGCCTCGCGTCCGTACCACGCGTCGTTGGTGACGACGGCGAGGAACTCCGCGCCGTTGCGGACGAGGTCGCGCCCGAGCCCGGGGAACACGTCCTCATAGCACACGAGCACTCCCATGGAGAAGGAGCCGTTCTTCAGATAAATCCTCAGCGGTTCGGCGGACGTTCCCGCGAGGCAGTCGGCCGCCATGGGAACGATTTTCCGGAACGGCAGAAAATCCGCCAGCGGCATGTATTCGCCGAAGGGCACGAGGTGGCGCTTCGCGAAAAATTCCGGCGCGAGTCCGGATTTCGGATAGACGACGTGCACGGAGTTGAAGTAGCCTTCGCCGTCGGCGTCGCCGCCGATTCCGCCGAAGACGAGGGGTTTTCCGGCCTCCGCCGAAAGCGATTCGAGCCAGGCGCGGTAGTCGGGCGACTCCACGGAGAAGGGCAGCACGGCTTCGGGGAGCAGGACGAAGTCCGGCGCGGGAACGTTCCGCGCCGCTTCGAGCGTCAGCCGCGAGAGCGTCTCCGCCGCGGCGGGAACGCGTTCGGCGTCCCATTTTTCCTGCGGGTCGAAATCCGTCTGCACCGCGGCGAAAGTGAAGTATTTTTCGTTGTTTCCGGCGAAGTCGAGGCAGGCGCCCCAATAGACGAACACGGACGCGAGCACGGGCGCGAGCGTGCAGTAGAACTCGGGGCAGAGGTCGCGCAGCGAGCGGAACAGCGACTGGTCTCCGCCCGCGGGAACGCCGCCGCACCGCCGCGATTCGACGACGAGATGGCGGATGTAGCGCGCCGCGCCGAGATTGAAGAAGATGACGATGAAGCTCGCGCCCGCCGTTCCCGCCCACGGGCAGAACGCGAGCATCGCCGGGCGCTGCCACTGCGTGGCGCCGAGCGGCATCCACGGGAAGCCGGAAAGAAACCACGTCAGCGTCCATTCGAGCAGCACCCAGAATCCCGCGAGCCCGAGCAGGTTGAGCAGGCGCGAGAAAAATCCCCGGTCGTTCCCGCACGCCGGGAAAATCATCCGCAGCGCGACGAGCCAGAGGAACGGGAACGCCGAATAGGCGAGCGGCAGCAGCAGCACCGCGAGCCAGCCGAGCGGCGGGTAGAGATTGCGCAGCCAGATCAGCGTCAGCGCTCCGCCGAGCCAGGCGCAGACCGCGGAGCCGACGAGCCAGCGCTTCCGGCTCGGGCGCGTCGCCGCCCAAAGCGCCATCGGCACCGCCCAGACCCATGCCAGCGAGGCGACGTCCGCGCCCGGCATCGACAGGACGTAGAACAGCGCGGACAGGCCGACCGCCGCCGCGCCGCGCAGAGTTTCCGGAGAGAATTTTTCGGAAAATTTCATGCGCGGAAGTTAAACACAGAAGCGGAGGCGTGGGAAATTCTTTTTGCCGGAGCCCCTGCGGGAGAGCGGGAACGTCAGCGGCCGCGCCGTTCCTTTTTCTTCTTCGCGGGGCGAGGGGCGGGAGCGTCCGGAACGAGGCGGAAATCCATCGTGCGGCGGAAGCGGTCCACGCGTTCGACGACGACGGAGACGGTCTGCCCGAGCGCGTAGCGGCGGCGGGAACGCCGTCCGACGACGGCGGATCCGTCGGGCGTCACCTGATACAGGTCGTCGGTCATGGACGAAAGCGAAATCAGCCCGAACGCCTGCGACACCTTCAGCTCGATGAAAAGGCCGATGCTGCGGATGTCCGTGACGATCGCCTCGAAGACGTTTTTCTTCTTTCGTCCGGCTTCGCGCTCGAAGTATTCGAGGAGCTTGACCTTGACGGATTCGCGCTCCGCCTCCATCGAGGAGCGTTCCGTGTCCGAGATGTGTTCGGCCGTTCCCGCTAGTTCGGCGAGCGCGGGCGCGGGCAGCTTTTTCGCGGGAGCGCTCGGCAGGCGGTTCTTCTGCAGGAAATAATCGAACGCGCGGTGCACGGTCAGGTCCGCGTAGCGGCGGATGGGCGAGGTGAAATGCGCGTAGTCGGTCTTCGCGAGTCCGTAGTGTCCGTCGGGGCTCGGGCGGTAGCAGGCCTGCTTGAGGCTGCGCAGCACGCGGATCCGGAGCGGGTAGGCGTCGTCGCGCGTCTTCAGCGCGGCGAGCAGCTTCGACATTTCGGAGCGCTTGGAGAGGTCTCCGATCCTGATTCCCGCGGCGATCATCTCTTCGCGGAGTTCGGCGAGCTTGGAGTTTTCGGGAGCGTCGTGCACGCGCGAGATGAACGGCAGTTTCGCCTGCCGGAGCTTCTTCGCGACGACTTCGTTCGCGAGCAGCATGAACTCCTCGACGAGCTGGTGGGATTCGTCGTGCTCGACCTGCTCGATGCGGTCGGCGAATCCGTCGGCGTCGGTGCAGATCTTGACTTCGGGCATGTCGAGGTCGAGCGCTCCCGCCTTCATGCGCGCCGCGCGGAGTTTTTCGGCGATGCGCCAGAGCGTGCGGATGTTCCTGCGCAGGTCGGCGAGCTCGGCGTCGCTGAGGTCGGCGAGCGGGCGTCCCGGATGGCCGGAGCGGTATTCGGGCACTGGCGGCAGGGCGCGGACGGCGCGGTCGTCGTCCTCGCGCATGAACGCGAACGCCTGCGCGTAGGTGAGGCGTTTTCTCGAGGAAATGACGGTGTTCGCGAAACGGGTTTCGACGGCGTTCCCGCCCGCGTCGAAGGTGACGAACACGGATTTCGTGAGGCGCGGTTCGCCCTCGACGAGCGAGCAGAGCCCGCTCGAAAGCGCGTGCGGGAGCATCGGAATCACGGTGCCGACGAGGTAGGTCGAGTTCCCGCGGGCGCGCGCCTCGGCGTCGAGCGCCGTGCCGGGGCGCACGTAGTGCGAGACGTCCGCGATGTGCACGCCGACGCGGGTCGCGCCGCCGGGCAGGGATTCGACGGAGAGCGCGTCGTCGAAGTCCTTGGCGTCGTCCGGGTCGATGGTGACGGTGAAGACTTTCCGCAGGTCGAGGCGTCCGCGCATTTCGGCGGCGGAGACCTTCGCGGGAACGCCGCGGAGCTCGTCCGCGACGGCGTCGGGGAATTTCGGAGAAAGTCCGTAGCGGAAAAGAATCGCGCGGTACTCGGCGAGCGGCGTGTGGGATTCGCCGAGGACCTTTTCGATTTCGCCGGTCGGATTTTCGCTTCGGCGCGTCCATTCGTTGAGGCGCACGACGACCTTTTCGCCCTCCTTCGGAATCGGGAACAGCGGCGAGCGCGCGGGATCGGGCACGAGGATGTCCTTGGTGATGCGCGGGTCGTCCGGGCGCACGCTCCAGTAGTAGCGGGTGCGCATCAGCGTTCCCGTGGTGGCGGTGAAGGCGCGTTCGAGAATCCTGACGACGCTTCCGAAGGGCAGGTCGTCGTCCTGCGCGTAGCGTTCGCGGAATCCGCCGCGGGAACGCTTTTTCTCGATTCGGACGACGACGCGGTCGCCGTGCATCGCGGTGCCCGTGTCTTCGGCGCGGACGTGCACTCCGGGCTTCGCGGGGGATCCGTCGGCGGGAGCGTCGGGCAGGAGCTTCGCGCTGCCGCCGGCGCGGAAAAGGATTTTCCCGGTGACGAGGTCCGCGTCGCCCGGCAGGCAGTAGCGGTCGCGTTTGACCTGCGCGACCGTTCCCGCGCGCACCATGCGCGGGAGGAGTTTTTTGAGCTTGCGGAAAAGCTTGCCGTCGCCGCCGAGAGCCTTGTGCAGTTCGTCGAGACGGAGCGGCGAATAATCCTTGCGCCGCATGAATTCGAGAATCTTTTCTTCCAATTCCATGACGGGCGCGATTCAAGCAGTTTTCCCGGGCGAACGCGAATTTTCTTTTGCGCGGGAACGCGGCGGCCTCTTTTCTTTTTCGGGGCGCGGAAACCGGGAAATGTTCGGATTTCGTTCAGGGCAAAAATTTCCTCGCGGGAACGCGCTTCGGGTTTTAAGCTCCGCAGAAATTCCGCAAAACATTCAAAAGAACGTGAGCAAGAAAAACACCGTCATTCCCTGGACTCCGCGCGAAGCGGAGGAATACTACGGCTTCAAGCGCTGGGGCGCCTCGCATTTTTCCGTCGACGAGGACGGTTTTCTCAACGTGCATCCGATGGGCGACCAGCGGCATATCCGCATCATCGACATCGTGAAGGAGGCGGAGTCCATGGGGCTGCGGCCGCCGCTCACTATCCGCGTGCAGGATCTGCTGCGTTCCCGCGTGATGCAGCTGAACGAGGCGTTCCGCGCGGCGATCGCGGACGAGTCCTACGACGGGCGTTACCGCGGAGTCTTCCCGATCAAGGTCAACCAGCTGCGGGAGGTCGTCGAGGAGATTCTCGACGCGGGCGAGGACTACGACTACGGTCTGGAGGCGGGCTCGAAGCCGGAGCTGCTCATCGCGCTCGCGCTGCTCGAAAGCAAGAAGGCGCTGCTCGTGTGCAACGGCTACAAGGACGAGGAATACATCCGTCTCGCGCTGATGGGGCGGCGCCTCGGCAAGCGCACGGTGATCGTCGTGGAGCAGCTCGACGAAGTCGATCAGATCATCCGCATTTCGCGGGAGATGGACGTCGTTCCCGCGATCGGCTTCCGCGTCAAGCTGATGACGAACGGCGAGGGCAAGTGGGCGAAGTCCACGGGCGAGAACGCGAAGTTCGGGCTTTCGCCGAGCGAGATCATTCTCGCCACGAAAAAACTGAAGCGCGCCCGCATGACGGATTCGCTTCAGCTTCTGCATTTTCACATCGGCTCCCAGGTGCCGAACATCCTCACCGTCAAGAAGGCCGTCACGGAGGCGACGCGCTTCTACTGCGAGCTTTACAAGATGGGCTTCCCGATGGGGAACATCGACGTCGGCGGCGGGCTCGGAATCGACTACGACGGCAGCCGCTCGAACTACGAGAGCTCGATGAACTATTCGATGGAGGTCTACGCGCGCGACATCGTCTCCAACATCAAGACGGTGTGCGACGGCGCGGACGTTCCGCACCCGAACATCACGTCGGAGAGCGGCCGCGCGATCGTCGCGCCGCACTCGATTCTGATTTTCGAGGCGGTCGGAAAAATCACGCAGGAGTCGTCCGATTCCGGGCCGCTCGTGCGCTCGAAGAAGGCGCCCATCGTGCGCGAGCTCGAGGGCATTCTGAAGGACGGCAAGCGCTACGGCCTGCTCGAACGCTATCACGATGCGGGGCAGAAGCGCGACGAGGCGCTCTCGCTCTTTCAGCACGGCTATCTGAATCTGGAGAACCGCGCCGAGGCCGACCGCCTTTTCTGGGAAATCTGCCGCGAAATCCAAAAGGAGCTCCCCGCGCTCGAGGGCAACGTTCCCGAGGAGCTCGCCGATCTCGACGCGATGCTCTCCGAGCAGTACGTGTGCAACTTCTCCGTGTTTCAGTCGCTGCTCGACCATTGGGCGATCGGCCAGCTTTTCCCGATCGCGCCGATTCACCGTCTCAACGAAAAGCCGACCGTCGAGACCACGCTCGTGGACATCACCTGCGACAGCGACGGAAAAGTCTCCGACTTCATCGACTTCGAGGACGTCCGCAGCACGCTCACGCTGCACCCGCTGCGCCCGAAGGAGCCGTATTACCTCGGCGCCTTCCTCGTCGGCGCCTATCAGGACATCATCGGCGACCTGCACAATCTCTTCGGCCGCGTGGACGAGGCGCACGTCTTCCTCGAAGAGGACGAGGAGGACGGCTTCTACATCGAGGAGGCGATATCGGGCTATTCCGTGGACAGGATTCTCGCGATGATTCAGTACGACGCGGACGACCTCTGCCGCATGATGAAGCGCCGCATCGACCAGGAAACGAAGGCGGACAAGGTGCGCCCGCGCGAGGGCGTCGCGATGCTCGCGCTCTACGAAAAGCTCGTGAAGGCGAAGTCCTACCTCGTTCCCGCGCACGCGAAGAAGTCCTCCCGCCGCCGCGCCGCGAAGAAGGCGAAGTGAGGGGCCGCGGCCGCGGGAACGTTCACAGATTGCGCAGTCCATGCCTGAAATTCTGAAGATGATTCTGGAGGCGGCGGCGGTCGTCTTCCTCGTGTTCGCGAACGGATTCTTCGTCGCCGCGGAGTTCGCGCTCGTCAAGGTGCGCACGAGCCAGCTCTACCCGCTGGAAAAGGACGGCGGCGTGCGCGTGCGCTCGGCGATACGGGCGACCGAGCATCTGGACGCCGTGCTCTCGGCGACGCAGCTCGGCATCACGCTCGCGTCGCTCGCGCTGGGCTGGGTCGGCGAGCCGTTCGTCGCGCACCGCATCGCGCCGCTGCTCGAAAAATTCGGAGTGACGGAGCCTTCCACGGTCACGTCGATTTCGTTTGCCGTCGCGTTCGCGCTGATCACGTTCATGCACATCGTGTTCGGCGAGCTCGCGCCGAAGTCGCTCGCGATTCAGTATCCGAAGCGGACTTCGCTCACGGTCGCGCTCCCGCTGATGATTTTTCACAGGCTGCTGTTTCCGTTCATCTGGGCGCTCAACGGCACGGCGAACTTTTTCCTGCGGCGCGCCGGAATTCACCCGGCGGGCGAGGGCGCGCACGGATTTTCTCCCGAGGAGATGGAGTACGTGCTTTCCCATTCCCGCCACACGCATTCGGCGGACGTGCTCGTGAACCGGCTCATGCTGCGTTCCCTGCGCATGCGCGACACGCGCGTCTCCGAAATCATGCTCCCGCGCGACGAGATCAACGCGCTTTGGCTCGGCGCTCCCGCGCAGGAAAATCTCCGCACCGCGCAGGCCTCCGGCCATTCCCGCTATCCGGTCTTCGACGGCAATCTGGACAAGCCCGTCGGAATCCTCATGATGCGCGAATGGCTGTGGCAGATTCAGGCGCTCGGCGAAAACACGCCGATCCGGCCGCTGCTGCGCGACATGCTCGCGTTCCCGCCGGAGACGCCGATCACCGACGTGCTCGAACGCCTCCGCCTTTCGCAGAATCACCTCGCGCTCGTCGTCAACGACGAGGGCCGCACCCTCGGCCTCATCAGCTTCGAGGACGTGCTCGAGGAAATCGTCGGCGACATCCGCGACGAGTTCGACACCGACCAGAAGGAGATATTCGAGCAGACGCCCGACAGCATCGTCGTCGCGGGAACGCTTTCCATGCACGAGCTCGAGGCGGAGACGGGCTGGACGCTCGAATGGGAGGGCAACAGCACGCAGACCGTCGCCGAGTGGATCAAATACGAGCACGGATTCCGCGTGCCCAAGCGCGGCGAAAAGCTCCGCATCGACGATTACGAAATCATTCCGCTCGAGACGCCCGCCGGCTCGCTCAAGCGCATCCTCATCACGCGCAAGTGGGAGGAGGAGCGCCCAGTCGAGCCCACGCAGGAGGACGAGGAAGAAGGAAATGACTGAGCCCGGGAGCCGGCGATGAAGAGCGGGAAGGCAGAAACGAAGAATCGGCCCGCGCGGGACGTTCGCTCCGCCGCGCCTCTCGTCGCCCGCGCGAAGGAGTTCCGCGCGGCGCTGCGCGCGTGGTTCCTGCGCGAACGCCGGGAAATGCCGTGGCGGCGGGAACGCTCCGTCTATCGCACCGTCGTCTCCGAGTTCATGCTCCAGCAGACGCAGGTGGACACCGTCGTGCCGTATTTCGAGAACTGGACGCGCCGCTGGAAAAATTTCGAGGAGCTCGCCGCCGCCGACGAAGCGGACGTGCTTCGCGCCTGGGAGGGGCTCGGATACTATTCCCGCGCCCGCAATCTGCACGCGCTCGCGCGCCGCGTCGCCGCCGAAGGCCGCGTTCCCGCGGGCGTCGAGGAGTGGCGCGGATTCCGCGGCGTCGGCGCCTACACGGCCGCGGCGATCGCGAGCATCTCGCAGGGCGTTCCCGCCGCCGTCGCGGACGGCAACGTCGTGCGCATTCTCGTCCGCCTGACGGCGGACGAAAAGGTTTTCCGCGATTCTTCGAGCGCGGCGGCGGAACTCGCGCCGCTCGCCGAGGCGATGCTCGACCCCGAATTTCCGGGCGACCACAACGAGGCGATGATGGAGCTCGGCGCGCTCGTGTGTTCCCGCCGTTCTCCGCGCTGCCTTTTCTGTCCCGTGCGGGAGTTCTGCGCCGCGCGTTCCCGCGGCGTCGAGGAGTCGCTTCCGAAGTTCCCGCCGAAGAAGATGAAGAAGGTCGTCGTCGAGCGTCTCTGGTGCCGCGTCGGCGATTCCGTCCTGCTCGTGCGCAACGCGGCGGGGACGCGGCGCCTCCGAAGCCTGTGCGAATTTCCGCGCGCGGAGGATTTCGGCTTTTCCGCGGAGAAGCCCGCGTCCGAAGAGATTCTCTTCGAGGGCAGGCGCGGAATCGCCGACGAGATGATCACGGAGCGCTTCCGCCGCGTTCCCGCCTCCGCCGCGTCCCGGCTGGAAAAGCGCTTCGCCTCCGGACAGGCGGAGCTTTTCCGCGCGAAAATCGCGGAGCTTCCCGCGCTCGCCTTTTCCGGCCCGCACAGAAAATGGCTGAAGCGGCTTCTTGAAATTTCCTGTTGACTTTTCCCCGGCGCGGGCGCATTCTTTACATCTCTTTTGTGCCAGGGTAGCTCAGCCGGTAGAGCGCGGGACTCATAAGCCTAAGGTCGGCGGTTCGAATCCGCCCCTTGGCACCACTTTCAAAAAAGCGTTTCCATGAGGGAACGCTTTTTTTGCGCGCGCGTTCTCTCGCCCGTCCGCCTTCGTCCCGAGGCGGGCTCCCTTTGTGGGGAAGCGACTTTCCAGTCGCTTGCCAGAAGCCCCGACGGGGCTCGGCGTTCCCGCGCGTCGAAAAGAAAACCGCGAAGTGTTTTTGAAACACGGATTGAACGGATGAAAACGGATTTTTCAGTGAATAATTGAT
>JBJEVP010000138.1:0-2373 GCA_051884475.1 Candidatus Spyradosoma sp. | reverse complement strand
CCGATTTCGAGCCCGAAGGCGCGGTTGCGGGACCAGTCCGCCGTCGCCGTCGCGACGAGATCGCCCATGCCGCTGAGCCCGCGCACGGTTTCGACGTTCCCGCCCTCGGCCTCGACGATGCGGCCCATTTCCGCGAGCGCGCGCGTGAGCAGCGACGCCCGCGCGTTCGCGCCGAGCCGCATGCCGTCGCAGATGCCCGCCGCGATCGCGTAGATGTTCTTCAGCGCGCCGCCGAGCTCCACGCCGACGACGTCCGAAGAACGGTAGATGCGGAACGACGCGTCGCTGAACTCGCTCTGAATCTTTTCCGCGAGCTCGGCGGGGGCGTCGCTCGCGAAGACGACGGCGACGGGGAAGCCCGCCGCGACTTCCGCCGCGTTCGTCGGGCCGGAAATCACGCCGCAGGACAGCGTCGGGAACACCTGCCGCAGCACCTGTTCGGGGCGCAGGAGCGTTCCCGCCTCGAGCCCCTTGCAGAGCGAGATGAGGATGCGCGTGCGCGGCGAAATCGCGGCCTTCACGCGCTCGGCGGTCTCGCGGAGCGCCTTCGACGGGCAGGCGAAGATCACCGCGTCGCATTCGGCGAGCGCGGGCGCGGGAACGTGCGCGATCTGGACGTCGCGCGGGAACGGCACGCCGGGCAGATAGACGCGGTTCTCGCGCGTTCCCGCGATTTCGAGCGCCTGTTCGAGCCGACGCGGCACGAGCGTCACGCGCTGCCCGCAGCGGTTGAGGTGAATCGCCATCGCGGAGCCCCAGGCTCCCGCGCCTAAAATTGTCGCTGTCATGGAAAAAAAGGAAGAGAGGGAAACGGAAAACTAAAGGAGAAAACCACGAACGAACACGAAAAAACGCGAACGGAAGAAAGTCGATTTCCGCGACGGGAACGGTCCGGGTTCGTGTTCAGAATGCGGACGCGTATTCGGGAAGCGGCTCGATTTTCGCGAACTGCTCGCTCTTACGGTTCTGCGTTTCCTGCAGGTCGAATTCTTCCTGATGCCGCAGAAAGGAAATCGGCGAACAGTTGAACACGCGCCCGAGACGAATCGCGGTTTCCGGAGAAATCGAACGGCGGCAGTTGCAGATGCCGTTGAGCAACGTCGGATTGATGCCGGAAATCCGCGCGAAACGGTATTGCGAAATGCCGAGCTCTTCCAACGTCCGCTTCAGCATGACGCCTGGGTGGCTGATCTTGAAAACTGATTTTGTGCCCATGATTTTCTTGTCCGAGATTCAATGATAATCGCAGATTCTCACGTCGCTCGCGTTCCCGTCCTCAAACTTGAAAACGATGCGCCATTGACGGTTGATTCGAATCGACCAGAATCCGCGCAGTTTTCCCGTGAGTTTTTCCAGACGGTTCGACGGCGGAATCCGCAGATAAAAAATGTCCTCCGCGCGGTTGACGGCGTGCAGCTTTTCGTAGGCGTTCTGCTGGATTTCCCGAGGAAATTTCCCGGAGACTTCGCCGCCGAAAATCTTAGCCGTCTCTTTGCACGAAAAACTTTTTATCATCTGCCGGAAAATTCTGGCGACGGCGGGATTTTTGTCAAATGATAATAAACAAAAAGTTTATCATCCGTCATCCGTTATCAGTCATCAGTTTTTTTTCTTCACGTCGTCGCGGTATGCCCGGAGCGCGGAGACGATCTGCGCGCCCGCGTCGCAGTAGAGCTTCGCGAAGGACGGGCGGCGCGGCGTGAGGCCGAGAACGTCGTGCATGACGAGAATCTGCCCGTCGCAGTCCTTGCCCGCGCCGATGCCGATTGTCGGAATCGAGACGGAGCGCGTGATCTCCGCGGCGAGGTCGGACGGCATCATTTCGAGCAGCAGCGCGAACGCGCCCGCCTTTTCGTGCGCCTTCGCGGCGGCGAGCAGCGACGCGCGCTCCTCCGGCGTCTTGCCGTATTTGCGGTAGCCGCCTTCCTGAAAGACGTTCTGCGCCTGCAGCCCGATGTGCGCCCACACGGGAACGCCCGCCGCCGTGAGCCGCGCGACCGTCGGCGCCATTTCCGCGCCGCCCTCGATCTTGACGGCCTCCGCGCCGCATTCCTGCATGAGGCGCATGCAGATTTTGAGCAGATCGGAAAAATCGCCGTGCGCGACGCCGAAGGGAATGTCCGTCGCGACGAGCGCGTTCGGGCGGGCGCGCGCGACCGCCGCCGTGTGGTGCGCCATCATGTCCGCCGTCACGGGAACGGTGCTTTCGAAACCGAGCACGACGTTTCCGACGGAATCTCCGATGAGAATGACGTCCGTGTCCGCGGCGTCGGCGAGGCGCGCGGTGACGGCGTCGTAAGCCGTGATGCAGACGATCTGGTCCGAGCCCTTCATCTGCCGAATTGTCTTGGTCGTTCGTTTCATCTTGAAAAA
>JBJEVP010000137.1:0-2385 GCA_051884475.1 Candidatus Spyradosoma sp. | reverse complement strand
GCCGCCTCAACGGGCGGTTCCGCCGAAAACATGATCCCATGGAAAACTTCCGTCGAGCTCAACGCGTTCTACGGATTCACCACAGACGGGGACATGGACAGTGTTCTCGACACAGCGGGGCTTACGCTCGTCGGCGTCGCCAAGGCCGATACGAACGCCTTTCTCGGACTTCAAGGTCTTACTCCGGAGCTTTTCGCGTTCGTTCGCTCGGGAACGGGTGTAGAAGAGAGCATCAATTTTCTGCAGGGCTGCGGCGGCGTGCGTCTGCGCTTTGAAATCGACGAGCGCATCTCCCTCTTTGCCGGCGCCTATTGGGGCGTAGGCTATCTTTATATGGATGTAGATACCTGGAAAGGAAACACCCATTACAAAGCCGATATCTCCGATATCGACTCCTGTGAAGGTTACGACGGCGGCGTGGAATTCGCGCTCGATTCGAACAGCGCGTTCGTCATCGGAGTCGGCTACGAAAAGCGACTCCTGGATTACGTCAATCTCTCGATCGGCTACAAGGTTTCGTTCTGAACCGTTTTGAGACGCTGCTTTCGAACCTTTCGAAAGCAGCACAAAAGAAATCGCAAAATCGAAACTGAAAAATGACGACCGCTTCAAGTCTCAAAACCTCCACGCTCACGCTCATCGCGGGAACGCTCGCGCTCGCCGCTTCCGGCTGCGCGTCCATCGTCAGCGAAAGAAATTATCCTGTCCGCATTGATTCTTATCCGCAGGGAGCAACCTTTGCCGTGAGAAACGAAAACTTCGACATCGTGTGTACGGGAACGACGCCCAAAACCGTTTTTCTGGAAAGCGACAGCGGATTTTTTAAGAAAGCCAAATACAACATTTTCTTTTCGTTGGACGGTCGCGAAAACACGACCGTCGATTTCAACGCGTCGATTGATCCATGGTATTTCGGGAACATTCTTTTCGGCGGTCTCGTCGGAATGCTGATTGTCGATCCCGCGACGGGCGCGATGTGGGAATTGGAGAAGAGCGTGACGGTAAATCTTCCGAAAGAAAAATGAGCTTCAAATCCTCCATCATGAAACCTTCAGATCTTTCGCGCCTTCCCGCAATCCTCAAAACAAGCGCCGTCGCGACGCTGTCTCTCGCGGCAGCCGTTGCAAACGCTCAAAGCCACGGGAACGACGCCGGCTTCGAGTATCCCTACGACGAGCAATTCGAAGAAATCGATTATCTCCCCGATTCGTCGGATTGGAACGCCTCTGTTTCCACAGAGTTCTTCGGCGGCATCGCCTCAAAGAATCTTGAAGACAAACACGGAACGTCTGCCGACGTTTACGGCGCGAATCTGAAATTCTCCATGAGGAGAAATTCGAATGGCGTTCTTGCGCCGGAATTCTATCTCCTTACCGGAATAGCCTTCGGCGAAAGCGGAGAATTTAAAGAAGGTCCCGATCCGCGTTCCCCAAATTCCGCTACGTATAATGTCGCCTACGGAGAACTTTCCGCCGGTTCGAATATACGGTGGCAAATCTCCGATTCGTTTTCATTGGCCTTCGGAGGACGTATCGGACTCGGAGTACTCTCGGTTTCAGACGGATACGAATACGGCGGTTTTGAACTTACAACTAGCTACGGCAACGATTTCGTCGACGAAAAGAATTTTGCTGCAGGACTTTCCTACGCCGTCGGCGTCGAGGTCGAATGGAAGTTTAACGAGAACAATGCGTTGACGTTCGCCTGGAATTACGCCGGCTGTTCCGCCAAACCGGAAGAATTCGACGGAGAGGAAAAAATCAAAATCAACGCACAGGCGTGGAGCGTGTTCTCCATCGGATACAAATACTTGTTCTGACGGAAATTTGAGGCGCCTCCGCATGAAGCAAAAAGAAAAGATTTTTGCGCTCCTCGGAGCGGCTCTCTGCGCGGGAACGCTTTGCGGCTGTGCGACGATTGTCAGCGGAAGAACGCAGACTTTGAGAATAGACTCGAATCCGCCCGCCGAACTCTTCGTGAGCGGGGAACGCATAGGTTTTACTCCGCAGACAATCGTCGTGCCTCGCGAGGAACTTCCTCCGATTGTGCTGAAGCGCCTTGGCTTCGCGGATACGTTAGTCGGCGTCAAAACCGGAGTGAATCCTTGCTTGCTTTACGATATCGCGCTTCTGCCGCTTTTCCTCATCGGCGCTCCCGTTTGGGGCGCCGCCATCGACGTCGGTTCCGGTGCGGCAAAAAGATACAAGGAAACAGATTTAAAAATTCCTTTGCTGCCGCCGCTGGAATCACACGCGCTTCTCTACGACGGGAACGTTTTTCTATGGAACGTATCCGAAGATTTTACAGAAGAACCCTCCGAAAAATGAATTTTCGGGGGCGAAGACATTCCTGTCTTCGTCGCGGGGCGTGCTGTCGTTCCCGCGC
>JBJEVP010000136.1:0-9273 GCA_051884475.1 Candidatus Spyradosoma sp. | reverse complement strand
TTGGTAAAAATGCATTCAGGAATTGAGACGAAGTCCGCGGGAACGTTCCCGCGCGCCCCGATTCCCGAAAGTTTAACCAAGAACATAGTTATGGAAGTTACAAAAAATATAATTCTTATTACCTCTGTTTTAGCCAGTGGCGCAATTACGACCAATGCTGCTGTCGCAACGTGGGATACTGCGAAGTCCGGTTTTTATTTGGACGGGGAGGAAGTGGTTGCGAATGGAGTATTCAAAATTCAATTGGATTTTAATTTTGATAAAACTTTATTTGACACTGCGGAATTAGGCTTAGTCTTGTTCCAAATTACATCGACGACGGGGGATATAGTCAAATGGGCCTCTTCAGGTGCGAATTTTTCTGGGAACAAGAGTGTATACACAGCTAATGATTACACAGTTACGTCTGCTGGGCATTACACGGCTAATCGATTAAATGGATCGGATCAGATAGTGTTCAATTTCTATAAAAATACTTCTATGGGAATTGAAGTTACAACGAATTTTATCACAAACAGTGGAAACGCATCGGCGACTGAGACTGAGAAATGGAGCAATAAATTTTCTTTTCTTGCGGATCCCATAAAGTGGTCAGCTGTCACTCTTGATGACAGTATCACGAATTGTACGATTTCTCTTATTGCAGACGACATGACTGTTATTCCCGAGCCTTCGGCGTTCGGGCTGTTGGCGGGCGCGGGAGCGCTGGCGTTGGTGGCGGCGCGGCGGCGGCGGACAAAGAAAGCTTAAAGTTTAAGGCTTAAAGCTTAAAAGGAAGCGCCTTCGACGCTGTTTAGGGTTTATTGTTCAAGGTTTGTTTTTCTACACCTTACACCTTAAACCATACACGGCGCGAAGCGCTTCACGAAAATCCCTTTCGGCGGCGTGAAGAACCGCCGAAAGCTTCAAAGCTCTTTTGAAGTTTTCATTATGCGTGCGTTCCCGCGGGGGCTTCCTCGCGGGAACGTTTTTTTTTCGGGAAGCGCGCGCCCGGCGTCTTCTTTTTTTTCGTTCCGCGCGTCGCGGGAACGCGGAAATCGTTTTGCCGCGGCGGGAGCGATAAGGTATAAACGCGAAAAAGTTTTTCTGTCCGATGGAGATTTTGCCGATCAGACCCTTCCGCGATTTTCGGAGCGCGCGCGTGACGCCGCCCGGCTCGAAGAGCATCACCAACCGCGCGCTCGCGCTCGCCGCGCTGCGCACGGGAACGACGCGGCTTTCCGGCGCGCTTTTCTCCGAAGACACGCGCACGATGATCGAATGCCTGCGGCGGCTCGGCTTCCGCGTCGAGGCGGACGAAGCGGCGCGGACGGTCGAGATCGTCGGGCTCGGCGGGGAGATTCCCGAAGCGCGCGCGGAGCTCTTCGTCGCGAACGCGGGCACGGCGGCGCGCTTTCTCACCGCGATTCTCGCGCTGAAGCGCGGCGGCGAATACCGGCTCGACGGGAGCGAGGCGATGCGGCGGCGGCCGATGTCAGGGCTGCTCGACGCGCTGGCGCGGCTCGGCTGCGCGTTCGAGTTCGGCGGCGAGCCCGGGCATTTTCCGTTCACGATGCGCACGGGCGGCGTTTCCGCTCGCGACGTCGTCGCGGACGCGAGCGCGTCGAGCCAGATTCTTTCCGCGCTGATGCAGATCGCGCCCGTCGCGGGAACGCGCAACGGCGCGGGCACGTTCGACGTGCATCTCAAGGGCGAGACGGTCTCGCGGCCGTTCGTCGAGATGACGGCGAAGATGATCGCGAGCTTCGGCGGCGCGGTCGAGGGGCGCGGGAACACGTTCGTCTGCGGCGGCGGCTACGGCTCGGGCGACTTCGACTACGCGATCGAGCCGGACGCGACCGCCGCGTCCTATTTCCTGATTCTTCCCTTCGTGCACCGCGCGGGCGAAGTCCGTATCGACGGACTGGATACGGACGGGCTGCAGGGCGACGCCGCGTTCGCGACGGAGCTTTCGACTCCGCCGCGCGACCTGCTCGCCGCCGCGACGACCGCGGACGCCGCGGGAACGCCCGCCTGCGTCGTGCGCGCGGGAACGGCGACGCGCGGCTTCGACGTCGACTTCAACGCGATTTCGGACACGTTCCTGACGCTCGCCGCCGTCGCGCCGCTGCTCGACGCGGGAACGCCGCTCACGATACGCGGCGTCGCGCACACGCGCCGGCAGGAGACGGACCGCGTCGCCGCGATGGCGACGGAGCTCTCGAAGATTCTCGGCGCGGAGAACGTCGCGCAGACGGAAGATTCGCTCACGCTGACGCCGATTCCGCGGGAACGCCTGCGCGCGCGCGCGGACGCGGCGCCGGGCGGGCGCTTCCGCGTCGCGACCTACCGCGACCACCGCGTCGCGATGAGCTTCGGCGTGCTGGGCACCTTCGACCTGCGCGGGGACGGCTCTCCGTGGATCGAAATCGAGGATCCCGCCTGCTGCGGCAAGACGTTTCCGGACTTTTTCGACGTGCTCGAAAAAATCCGCTCTTGAAACGTCGCGGAAACGGCGTAATTTTATCTGCATATGATCATCGAAAAAACACAGCCGTCTAAGCTGACGCCCGCCGCGCAGTACGAGCGCGGAGCGATCAAGCTTTTCGCGAAATATCCCGCGAACAACAACTTCGTGTGCAGCTACGAAGTCTTCGTCGAAAGCGACATCTTCAAGCCCGACAACGGGCGCACCGCGTTCATCAATTTCGTGGACGGGCAGTCGCTCGAAAAATCCTACTTCGACTACGGTCGGTTCTGCTTCTTCCTGCCGAAGGCGATGCAGCCGATCTTCGACGAAATCCTCACGAAGAACGCCGTGGCGCTTTCCGTGCGCTTCTGCACGGACGGCGGACGCCCGACCCGCGACCAGACGGAAGCGATGTTCGACATCGCGTTCAAGGACAAGCTCTGATTTTCGACGGCGCGAAGCTCCGCGAAAAAAAAAGCGCTCCCGACTGCGGGAACGCTTTTTTTTTCGCGAGCGGACGCGGGTTCGACGGTCATTTTTCCCGAAGGATTTCCGCGAGGCGGTCGAAGGCCGCGCGGGCGGGAACTCCGTCGATGGCGGCGCCGCCGACGGGCGGGCAGCCTTCCGGCTGGAGAATCGTCTTCGGAGCGTCGAAGATCGGGCCCGTGCGCACGGGATTCGTCGGCCCGAAGACGCCGATCACGGGAACGCCGAGCATGTTCGCGAGGTGAAGTCCGCCGGTGTCGTTCCCGCAGACGGCGCGGCATTCGGCGAGTTCGCCCATGTAGTCGGGCAGATTCGTTTTTCCGGCGCGGTCGAGCACGCGCGAGGCGTCGAGATTTTCCGCGACGCGCGCGGTGACGGCGGCGTCCTTCGCCGTGCCGAACAGGCGGATTTCGAGCGTCGGGAACGCTTCGAGCAGCAGCGTTATGAGTTCGCGCCAGCGTTCGACGCTCCAGCGCTTCTCCGGGGAGTTCTCCGAGCCGCAGATGAGGCCGACGCGGAGCGGTTTTTCCGTCCCCGCCGGCGTCGTCTCCGATCCGGCGAGACGGAGCGGGGAAAAGTCGGTTTCGGCGACCAGGCCGCAGCTTTCCCGCAGCCAGCGCGCCCAGACGAGCGTCTGGTGGTTTTTCGTCAGGTCCAGATCGGCGGGAACGCGCCAGGCCCGCGTGATCAGCGGGCGCGGATGTCCTTCGCGCACCATTCCGCAGCGGACGGGAGCGCCGGAAAGCCGCGCTTCGAGATCGCCGCGCAGAGAGTTCGTGAACAGCACGAAGATTTCCGGTTCGCCTGCGCGCAGCAGCCTGCGGCAGGCGCGCCAGTAGGCGAGTCCGCCGGATTTCGCGGGAAGCGCGATCAGCGCGTCGGCGCAGGACAGGCGTTCGAGCATCGGCAGGAAATGCGCGCGCGCGACGAGCGTGATTTCGGCGTCCGGGCGCGCCTTGCGCAGCGTGCCGACGAGCGGGAGCGCCATGACGACGTCTCCGAGCCAGTTCGGCATGCGCACGAAGATTTTTTTCTTCTTCGGCAGCGCGTCCAGGCCGAGGAAGCGCAGATTTTCGGCGAGCCTGTCGTGGCGGTGGATCAGATTGAAGCTCCTCAAGCCCTTCCAGCGGTCGTGCATCCAGAGCCAGTCCGCGCAGGCGGAGTCCGACGACGCGAGGCGGAGTTCCAGCCAGCGGCCGATTCTGAAGTTGACTTCGTCGCGCTCCGTTCCTGCGGGAGCGATGTCTTCGACGCGGACTCTGCCGCGCCAGAATCCTTCGCGCTCGCACCACGCGACGATCGTGCGCGTGCCCGGATGCCCGTGCGCGAGCGTTCCCGCGAGTTCGCTGCTCGTGGCGACGCGGCCGAAGAAGAGCGAAAGCGCGCCGCGGTGTGCGCCCGTGCCCTGGTCGGGAAGCACGCAGACCAGGCCGTTTTCGCGGAGAAACGTGAGCGCCTGCGTGAGCCCTTTTTTCCGCGAAAGCAGGCGGCAGCCCCAGCGTTCCCGCGTGTTCCTGACCCAGGCTTCGATCGCCGGGTTGTCGAACGGCCGGTAGAAAATGCCGATGGAGCGCTTCGCCAGCGGCGGATACAGCAGCGGAATCATCGTCAGCGACTCCATCAGCGAAAAATGCGGCACGGCGACGACCGTCGGCCCCGGGAACGCGGCCGCGGCGGCGAGCTCCTTTTCCTCGACGGAGAAGTTCTTCAGGATGCGTTCCCGCGAAAAATGCGGCGAGGCGAGCACGAACATGCCCATCTCGACCATGCGGCGGCAGCTTTCGAGCGCGATCGCGCGGCATTCCTCGGGCGTCTTCTCCGGAAAGCAGAGCCGGAGGTTGCGCAGCATCATCGCCCGGCGGCGGCGCATCAGCGCATAGACGAAAAAGCCCAGGACCGAAGCCGTTCCCGCGGCGAGGAAGCGCGGAAGCAGAGCGACGAACCATCCCAGAATGACGATCAGCGTTCTCATTTGTTGTCTGCCGCTCACTCTAACAGCACGCGCCGCGTTCTTCAACGAAGGAAAGAGCCGCGCGGAAACTTTCGGTTCCCGGCTTCGCGGCTCCGCGTTCCCGCGCGCCACTTTCCGTTTGCCAAGCATTTCGGGAAAGTTATCATTTCCCGAAATTTTTTAACGCTATGAAATTGAAAAAAGTCGCAATTCTCACCGCGGGCGGGCTCGCTCCCTGCCTCTCCGCCGCCGTCGGCGGACTCATCATGCGCTATACGGAAATCGATCCGGAGATCGAGATCATCTGCTATCGCGGCGGCTACAAAGGGCTGCTCCTCGGCGACAGCATCAAGGTGACGCCTGAAATCCGCGAAAAGGCCTTCACTTTCCTGCTCTACGGCGGCAGCCCGATCGGGAACTCCCGCGTCAAGCTCACCAACGTCAAGGACTGCGTGAAGCGCGGCCTCGTCAAGGAAGGCGAAGATCCGCAGAAGGTCGCCGCCGACCAGCTCGTCAAGGACGGCGTCCAGGTGCTCCACACCATCGGCGGAGACGACACGAACACCGCCGCCGCCGACCTCGCGGCCTTCCTCAAGCAGAACAACTACGACCTCACCGTCATCGGCCTGCCCAAGACGATCGACAACGACGTCTATCCCATCCGCCAGTCTCTCGGCGCGTGGACGGCGGCGGAGCAGGGCGCGATCTTCTTCAAGAACATCGTTTCCGAAAACTCCGCGAATCCGCGCATGCTCATCGTCCATGAAGTGATGGGGCGCAACTGCGGCTGGCTCACCGCCGCGACCGCGCGCGAATACCGCCGCCGCCTCTACGCGAACGAGTTCGTGCCCGAAGTCGGAATCCATCCGAAGAAATACGACGTGCACGGCATCTACATTCCCGAGATCGAAATCGACATCGCGCAGGAGGCCAAGCGCCTGCACGCCGTCATGGATCTTTACGACTGCGTGAACATCTTCATCTCCGAAGGCGCGGGCGTGGACGCCATCGTCAAGGAGATGGAGTCCAAGGGCGAGGAAGTGCCGCGCGACGCGTTCGGGCACGTCAAGCTCGACGCGATCAATCCGGGCAAGTGGTTCGGCAAGCAGTTCGCGGAAATGATCGGCGCGGAAAAGGTGCTCGTCCAGAAGTCCGGCTACTTCGCGCGCTCCGCTCCCGCGAACGCGGAAGACCTCACGCTCATCAAGGGCTGCGTCGATCTCGCGGTCGATGCGGCGATGCGCGGCGAAAGCGGCGTGATCGGTCACGACGAGGCGCACCAGGATCGCCTGCGTCCGATCGAGTTCGAGCGCATCAAGGGCGGCAAGCCGTTCAACATCGCGCTCCCGTGGTTCCGCAACCTGCTCCGCGAAATCGGCCAGGCGGACCCGCGGCCCGCGCACGTCTGCGGCTGCCACTGAGCGGCGCTTCTCCGCACGCAAAAAAAAAGAGTCCCGCGTCTCGCCGCGGGATTCTTTTTTTGAGCCGTTCCCGCCCCGGCTCCGTTTCCCGGACGCCGATTATCCCGTCCGTCCGGCGCACTCTTTTCTTGCCAGGCGGCGGGAGAATCGGCACTATTCGCCATTCACAAAAATTTTTACAAGCCGTGAGAGAAGATTATCTGAAACAAGCGAACAAGGTCATCAAGGACCCGAACATTCTCATCAATGTGGTTTCCCGCCGCGTGCACCAGCTGCAGCACGAGGGCATGTCGCCGCTGATCGAATCTCTTGAGAAGCTCGAACCCGAGGACGTCGCGCTCCGCGAAATCATCGAGGGCAAGCTCTCCTACGAGCTTCCGGATCCGCAGCCGAACGCCTGATTCCGTTTTTCGGGCGCAGATTTCGGGCGGGCGCGGCGTTCCGGCAGTCGGGACGAATCGTCCGCCCGCGGTTTTTCGAGAAAACGTCGTGAGCAAGAAAAAAGACAACGCGCGGCTTGCGGAAATCCGCAATCCGAAGGCTTCCCGGGATTATTTTCTCGGGAACCGCTTCGAAGCGGGCGTGGCGCTCACGGGAACGGAGGTCAAGGCGGTGCGGCTCGGCCGCGCCAACATCGCGGACGCGTTCGTGCGCATCGACGACGGCGCGATTCCGATTCTCTACCACGCGCACATTTCCGAATACGATTTCGGGAACACGAACAACCACCAGCCCTACCGTCCGCGCAGGCTGCTTCTGCACGCGCGGGAAATCCGCAGACTCGTCGCGGAGATCCGCTCCGGCGGCAAGACGATCGTGCCGACGAAGATGTATTTCCGCCACGGGTTGGTCAAGGTCGAGATCGCGCTCGCGCAGGGCAAGAAGCTCTACGACAAGCGCAACGACGTCCGAAAGCGCGACGACGAGCGCTACGTGCGCCGTTCGATGAGGAGGAATTAGGAGGGCGGGAGATTCAAGGCGTCAGACTCCCGGAATCAGACTGAGGCCTGATGCCTGAAGCATTTGAAGTTGCCGCGCGTTCCCGCCGAGGATTTAATTTTTTTTGAAAAAAAACGAATGACGAAACGCCGCACAGTCTATTTCGTCTGCACGGGAAACACTTGCCGCAGTCCGATGGCGGAAGCGCTTTTCCGCGTGGAGCTCGCGCGCGCGGGGCTGAACGGGCGCTGGGAGGTCTCCTCGTTCGGGCTCGCCGCCTCGCCGGGCGTTCCCGCCTCCGAAAACGCGTGCGCGGCGGCGGCGGAGCTCGGCGCGGATCTGTCCGCTCATCGTTCCCGCCGCGCGGCGGACGTCTCGCTGAACGCGGGAGACGTGTTCGTCGGCATGACCGCGGGACACGCGCACGCGCTGAAGACGCTTCCGGCTCGGGTTTTCTGCATAGGGGAGTTCTTTCCGGAAGGCGCGTTCCCGCGCGAAGTGCCGGACCCGTTCGGCGGCACGCTCGCGGATTACCGCGCGGCGCGCGACGCCGTCGTCTCCGCGTTCCCGGGGCTGATCGAATTTCTCGGAAAAACATTCGACGGAAAGGAGAAGGCGCGATGACCGACGACGAGGATTCCGCTTCCGGCGAAATCGGAAACGGCGGGAACGCGATGCTCGTCGTCCCGCAGGATTTCGTCTGCAAAAAACCGTTCGCGTTCGAGCTCGGCGGAGAGATTCCCGAGTTCACGCTCCGCTACGAGACTTACGGCGAGCTCAACGCGGACAGGTCCAACGCGGTGCTGATCTGCCACGCGCTCACGGGCGACCACCACGTCGCCGGGAAACACAGGCCGGAGGACAGGCGCGCGGGCTGGTGGGACCACTTCATCGGCGAAGGCAAGGCGGTGGACACGCGCAAGTATTTCGTCATCTGCTCGAACTGTCTCGGCGGATGCAGCGGCTCCACGGGACCGAAGTCCGTGAACCCCGCGACGGGCGATCCTTACGGGATCGATTTTCCCGTGCTGACGCTGCGCGACATGGTGCGCGCGCAGAAGGCGCTGATCGATTTCCTCGGAATCAGAAAACTTCACGCCGTGATCGGCGGCTCCATGGGCGGCATGCAGACGCTGCTTTGGGCGATCGAATATCCGGACGCGGTGGCGAACATCGTCGCCATGGCGTGCACGGCGCGGCAGAACACGCAGGCGATCGCGTTCAACGCGGTCGCGCGCACGGCGATCGTGCAGGATCCGAACTGGCTCGGCGGCTACTACGGGGAACTCGAGGGAACGGGCCCGCGCACGGGGCTCGCCGTCGCCCGGATGATGGCGCACATCACGTATCTTTCCGATCTGAGCCTCACGATGAAGACGCGCCGCGAACCGCGCGTGGATCTTCCCGGAGGGCGCATCGCGACCAGCGAATTTCTGCGCAAGATCACGTTCCCGATTGAGAGCTATCTGCACCACCAGGGCGACAAGTTTCTCGACCGATTCGACGCCAACTCCTACCTCTACATCACGCAGGCGACGGATCGCTTCAACCTCTCCGAGCATCATTCGCTCGACCAGGTGTTCGCCGGCGTGAAGGCGCGCGCGCTCGTCATCGGCTTCTCCACGGACTGGCTCTATCCGCCGTGGCAGAACCGCGAAATCGTGCTCGCGCTGCAGCGCGCCGGCAAGGACGCGCGCTACGCGGAGATCGAAGCCGTGAGCGGGCACGATTCCTTCCTGCTCGATTCCCGGCGTCTCTACGACCTGACGGCGCAGTTCCTCGCCGGCGGGAACGGCGAATGAGCCGCGTTCCCGGGGATTCCTTTTTTTTTCAGAAAAAACGAAACGAGAAAAATCCGACGATGGCACGCGCCAATTCCCACTACAATCCCGACGTCGCGATCCTCAAGCACGAGGAGGCGGACATTCCCGAACTGATTGAAGCCTTGGATCACGACGCTTTCGTGCTCGTGCTCGACGGCATTCAGGATCCGCACAACCTGGGCGCGATTCTGCGCACGGCGGACT
>JBJEVP010000135.1:0-2395 GCA_051884475.1 Candidatus Spyradosoma sp. | reverse complement strand
TCGCATTACGTCGAGATCGACGACGAGATTTCGCCGCGCGAGGCGATGGACCGCGCGTTCGAGGCGGCGCGCAAGGACGCGCTGCAGCGCGTCGTCGGCGTCGAGGTGAAGTCGTGGGAGAGCGCCGTGCTCGATTCCGAGGCGGGCGAAGGTTTTTCCAGCCTCACGTTTCAGACGACGCAGGGCGTCATCCGCAATTTCGTCGTGAAGAAATCCGGCTGGGTCATCGAAAAGCTCGGCGCGTCGTCGCCCGCGGGAACGCTGCGCGTGTTCTGCGAGGCGGAAGTCTGCGTCGAAAAGCTCGACGAAAAGCCCGATCCGGAGTTCGCGTGCGCCGTCGCGGGCGCGCGCGCGGACTACCGCGACGGCGAGCGCGTGAAGTTCTCCGTCACGCCTTCGCGGGACGCGTATCTGAACGTCTTTCTGCTGAACGCGCGTCTCGGCGGCGCGCGCGTCTTCCCGAACCGCACTTTCCGCAAGAACGCCGTGAAGGAGGGCGAGCCGTTCGCGCTCCCGCCGTTCACGATCATGAAGACGAAGGACGGCGTCGCCCGCGAACAGGGCGTGCTGATGTTCGTGCTGACGAAAAAGAACGTGCCGTTTTTCGCGCCGCCCTCGGGCGTCGTCTCCGCCGACGAAATCAACGCGTGGCTCGCGGACGTTCCCGCGGACGAACGCTTCTTCCGCGTGTTCCCGTTCTCCGTGCAGGGCGAACGGAAGGCGGACCACTGACGAGACCGATGACCGAAACGATGAAACTTTTTTCCGCAGTCCTGTTTTTCGCGGCGCTCGCCGCCGCGCCCGCGTTCGCGGGCGCGGGCGGGAACGTGATCGCGTTCCGCTCCGCCGAGACGGGCGCCGTCGGGCTGATGACCGAAGACGGCGAAATCGTCGCTCCCGCCGTGTTCGACGGCGCGGGCAGGTTTTCCCACGGCATCTGCGCGATGCGGCTCGGCGACCGCTACGGCTACGTCGGCGCGGAAGGCCTCACGCTCACGGCGATGAATCTGCGCGCCGCGCGCGACTTCACCGCGACGCCCGCGGGAACGCCCTACGCGAGCGTGCGCTTCGACGAAGGCTGGAACCTCATCGACGCGCGCGGCGTGCCCGTGTTCCCGCGCGCCCGTCCGGCGGAAATCACCGACGCGCACACGCTCGGCCTCGCCGCGTTTTATCTCGATTCGCGCGAAATCGTCCGCGCCGACGAGACGTCCGCGGACTCGTTCCGCGACTACGCGCAGACGTCCGTGAACAACTACCTTTCGTTCTGGTATCCGAAAAAAGAATACGAAACGACGCAGGACTGGCGCGCGCGCACGACGGACGAAAAGCTGCAGCTCAAGGTCGAGGAATTGCGCCGCCTCGCCGCCGCGCGCTTCGTCGCCGAGCGCGGGGACGCGGCGCTTTCGCCCGCGGACTTCAAAATCGTGAAATACGACGCGGACAACAGCGCGTTTCTGCTTGCGCACGCGAAGTTCGGCGGCGCGCTCGTTCCCGTGCCGCGCAGGGAGGCGGCGCTTTTCCGCGAAAATTTCCCGCGCGCGAAGATTCTCGCGCCCGACTACGGCGTCGGCAAAAGCGACCGCATCACGCTGCGCGGCGCGGATTTCGTCATGCCCGACGGCAAAGTCTATCGCGCGGATCCCGACGCGGTCTACGAGGCGGACACGCGCTACGCGGGCTTCGAGGTCACGCTCCCGGGCGGCGCGGAGCCGATCGACATTCCGCCGCGCTCCGTGCTCTCCGACGTGGACCGCGGCGTTCCCGCGCTGAAGCCGCAGCCCGACCGCGCGCGCTTCGCGTGCATTCTCGTGAACGAGACCTACGAAAATTCCGCGAACGTGCTCTTCGCCGGCGAAGACGGCTACGCGTTCGAGAAATACTGCGAAAAGACGCTCGGCATTCCGCGGGAACGCGTTTCGCGCAGCAAGAACAACAGTCTCGGGCACATGCGCCGCGCCGTGCGCGACCTCGCCGCGCGCGCGAAGGCGTTCCCGGACGCGGAGATCATTTTCTTCTACGTCGGCAAATCCGTCGCCGACCGCTACGGCAACGAATACCTGCTGCCGACGGACTGCCGCCCGGCGGACGGCGTGGGCGGCGGCTTCAAGCTCAAGGACCTTTACGAGGAGCTCGGCTCGCTGCGCGCGAAGCTCGTCACCGTCTTCCTCGATTCGGAAATCTGCTTCACGAGCACGAAGAGCGAAGGCAAGGGCGGCGGCGGCAGGACGCTCGTCGAGCTCTCCGACGCCGTTCCCGCGGGCAAGTCCGTCGTGTTCCGCTCCGCGCTCGCGGAGGAGTCTCCGCGCCGTTTCGCGGAAAATTCGCACGGGCTCTTCACGTATTTCCTGCTGAAAAAAATCAAGGAGACGCGCGGGAACGTCGGCTACGCCGA
>JBJEVP010000134.1:1209-2404 GCA_051884475.1 Candidatus Spyradosoma sp. | reverse complement strand
CCTTCGGCACGAACGACCTGACGCAGACGACGCTCGGCATGAGCCGCGACGACTCCGGCTCGTTCCTCGGCGACTACGCCCGTCTCGAAATCGTGAAGCGCAATCCGTTCGCCTCGATCGACCAGGAAGGCGTCGGGGAGATGATGAGGATCGGCGTCGAACGCGGCCGAAGCGCCCGCCCGGACATCAAGCTGGGCATCTGCGGCGAGCACGGCGGCGATCCCGAGTCGGTCAAGTTCTGCCACCGCATCGGCCTCAGCTACGTCAGCTGCTCGCCCTACCGCGTCCCGACGGCGCGCCTCGCGGCGGCCCAGGCGGCGATCGAAGAGGAAATTTCTTCAACACAATCCATAAAGACTACTATGGCTACTGCAAAGACCACCAAGAAACCGGCGGCCCCCAAGGCCGCTCCGGCCAAAAAAGCTCCGGCCAAAAAGGCTGCTCCCGCCAAGAAACCGGCGGCGAAGAAACCGGCGGCCCCCAAGGCCGCTCCGGCGAAGAAAGCTCCGGCTAAGAAGGCGGCTCCCGCCAAGAAGCCGGCCGCGAAAAAAGCCGCTCCGGCGAAAAAGACCGCTCCGGCCAAGAAACCGGCCGCGAAAAAAGCCGCTCCGGCGAAGAAGGCGGTCGCCTCCAAGGCCGCTCCCGCCAAGAAGCCCTGCGGCTGCAAGAAGAAGGCCTGCGCGAAGAAATAACCTCGCGTAAGCCCGAAAAAAAAAGGCGCCTCCGGGATCCGTTCCCGGGGGCGTCTTTCGTTCCGCGGGTAATTAAAAAAAATTACATGCCGACGAAATGTTTTGCGCTCGCGGAGGCCTCGGTGCAGAATGTCCGGACGATGACGAAAAACAACGGAAAGAAGCCCGCGGGCAAAAAAATCTCGAAGAACCGGCAGATCTGCGTGAGTCTGCCGATCTCGCTTCTGGAATCGGCGAAGGCCTACCGCCGCAGGGCGGGATTCAACTCGATGAGCGAGCTGCTGCGCGCGGCGACGGAACGCGCCGAAAAGATCGCCTCCCTGAACCGCGCCGTCGAAAAGCGCACGCAGATTTCGTTCCGGCTTCCGGACGCCCTCTACACGCGCATATTCCGACTTTCCGGACGCACCGGACAGAGCACCGCGAAGATCATCCGGACGCTCCTCGAAAACGCGCAGAAATTCGGAATCCGCCCCGCCGGAATGCCCGAACCGAAGAAGCGC
>JBJEVP010000134.1:0-1109 GCA_051884475.1 Candidatus Spyradosoma sp. | reverse complement strand
CGCCCGCGAAAAAGAGCGTTCCCGCCGCGAAGAAACCCGCGAAGAAGTCCGCGAAGAAACGCGGATGAGCGCGGCCGACGGGCGCCTTCCGGAAAGGACGGCGTTTTGCGCATTGCCTCCGGAAACGCGCGGCAATAGTTTTGTGCGCTCGATTTTTTTTGAGATTTTGGGACGATGAACGATTCAGACAACACCAGGAACATCACGCCGCCGGACGCGATCAACGTCGACCGCGACGCCGGAAACTTTTCCTTCCGCGAAGACTACGCGCTGAACGCGGGAACGGGGCTCGGCCCGGACGTGATCGACTACATCGTCAGGGCGAAGGGCGAGCCCGAATGGATCCGCGACTTCCGCCACGAGGCGCTGAAGATCTTCGAGGAGAAGCCGATGCCGACGCACTGGGCGCCGAGTCTCGTCAAGGAGATCGACTTTTCCAAAATCCGCTATTATCTCGCGAAGAGCGCGCAGGCCTCGCGCTCGTGGGAGGACGTTCCCGAAGACGTGAAAAAGACTTTCGAGCGCCTCGGCGTTCCCGAGCAGGAACGCAAGTTCCTCGCGGGAGTGGACGCGCAGTTCGACTCCGAGTCCGCGTATTCCCGCATGAAGGACGAGCTCTCGAAGCAGGGCGTGATCTTCGTCGGCCCGCTCGAAGGGCTCACGAAATACGAGCACATTTTCCGCCCGTGGTTCGGCAAGGTGATTCCGACGACGGACAGCAAATTCTCCGCGCTCAACAGCGCCTGCTTCTCCGGCGGCTCGTTCATCTACGTGCCCAAGGGCGTGAAGGTCGCCCAGCCGCTGCAGGCGTATTTCCGCATCAACGCGGAGCGTTCCGGGCAGTTCGAGCGCACGCTGATCATCGCGGACGAAGGCGCGGAACTCGTCTACATGGAGGGCTGCACGGCGCCGCAGTTCGACTCGGCGACGCTGCACTCGGGCGTGGTCGAACTCGTCGCGCTCAAGGGCGCGAAAATCCAGTACGTCACGGTTCAGAACTGGGCGGGCAACGTCTTCAACCTCGTCACGCAGCGCGGCATGGCGATGGAGGACGCGGAAATCCGCTGGATCGACTGCAACATCGGTTCGCGGCTCACGATGAAATATCC
>JBJEVP010000133.1:0-2430 GCA_051884475.1 Candidatus Spyradosoma sp. | reverse complement strand
CCCGCGTTCGCCGGAGCGCCCTCCGACGTCTATCCGCGCGTGCAGAGCGCGAAGGAACTGCGCCTCGCGCCCGTTCCCGCGACGGCGCTCGCGCCCGCGTCCGTCGAAAAATTCCCCGCGCTCGCCGCGGCGCTGCGTTCCCGCGGAACCGCGCCGGCGGGAACGCTCGAAATCGACGCGCGCCTCGCGGACGAAATCGACGGGCTCCCGAGCGTCCGCGGCGCCTACGCGCTCGCCGTCTCGCCGGAAAAGATCGAAATCCGCGCGCGCGACGACGACGGGATCTTCTACGCGACGCAGACGCTCGCGCAGATGATCGAGAAGGACGGCGCGCTGCAGCCCTGCGTCGTGCGCGATTTTCCCGACGTGCCTTTCCGCGGCTCCATCGAGGGCTTTTACGGCAAGCCCTGGGAGCATGAGCGCCGCCTGAGCCAGATCCGTTTTTACGGGAAATACAAGATGAACGCCTACATCTACGGGCCGAAGGACGACCCGTATTCCGGCTTCAACTCGAACAGCTGGCGCGAGGAATATCCCGCCGAGCAGGCGAAGCAGATCGCCGAGCTCGTCGCCGCCTCGCGCGAAAATCACGTCGACTTCATCTGGGCGCTCCACCCGGGCGCCACGATCCGCTGGGGCGATTCCGACGGCGACGGCGTGCCCGACGACGTGATCGCCGCGCTCAAAAAATTCGAGGCGATGTACGCGCTCGGCGTCCGCGCGTTCGCGGTGTTCTTCGACGACATCGGCGGCGAAGGCGCGAAGGCGGAAAAACAGGCGGAGATGCTGAACTTCCTCAACCGCGAGTTCATCAAGAAAAAGCCCGACGTCGCGCCGCTGCTCATGTGCCCGACGGACTACGCGGGAACGCACGGCAGCGACTACAAAAAGACGCTCGGCGAAAAGCTCGACGCCGACGTGAACGTCATGTGGACGGGGCCGTCCATCTGCGCGGACATTCCCGCGCCCGCCGTCGAAACCGTTTCCGGGCACTTCCGCCGCGCGCCGTTCATCTGGTGGAACTGGCCGGTGGACGACTACTGCCGCACGCACCTGCTGCTCGGCCGCACCTACGGGCTCGACAAGGCGAACAAGGGCAAGCTCGCCGGATTCGCCTCGAACCCGATGGACAAGCCCGAGGCGTCGAAAATCGCGCTCTTCGGCGTCGCCGACTGGACGTGGAACATCGACGCGTTCGACTCCGAGGAAAACTGGAACGCGGCGTTCCCGCGGCTTTATCCGCAGAAGGGAATCGCCGAGGCGATGAAGATCTTCGCGACGCACAATTCCGACCAGGGCAAAAACGGACACGGCTACCGCCGCGAGGAATCCGAGGCGTTCGCGCCCGTCGCGGAAAAAATTCTCCAGGAATACCGCGAGACGGGAAGCGCGCGCAGTCACTGGCTTCCGCTCGAATGCGAGTTCGCGAAGGTCGCGATCGCCGCGGACAAGCTGAAGAACGAGCTCCCGCAGAGCGATCCCGCGCTGTGGCACGAAATCGAATACTGGGTGAAGTCCTTCGGATGGCTCGGCGAAATCGGACTGAGCGCGAGAACGCTCATCAAAAAGCCGAACCGAAACGACGGCTACAAGGCGTCGGATTTCCGCAAGATCGCCGTCTTCAAAACCAAACAGCAGGACTGTTTCGACGCGCAGAAAAAACGCCACCGCGAGGAGACGTTCCCGAGCGACAAGCAGTGGGCGACCGGCTGCCGCGTCGCGACCAAGGTGCTCACGCCGCTCGCGGACGAGCTCGTCGCCGGCGAGTGGGAGAAATTCTGCGCGAGCTTCGGCGAAAAGGCCGTCTCGCCCCACGGCGAATACAGAGCGTTCACGAACGTGGACGCGCTCGGCGACCTGCAGGCGGAACGCTCCGGAATCTACGTGACGCTGAAGCGCATTCTCGAAGTCGTGCGCCTCGCGCCCGCGCAGTTCATCGGGCTCGAGCTGCCCGAGGGCGTTCCCGCGACCTACGTCCACGTGAAGCTCGACGACGCCGAGGCGGCGAAAAAATGCCGCATCGAAATCTCGACCGACGGCGAGACGTGGGAGGACTTCGACGCGCACACGCACGAAGGCGAGCTGCAGAAGGCCGTCGATCCGAACGCGGGCGTGCGCTTCTTCCGCCTCGTGAACAAGTCGCCCGCGCCCGTCGAGTTCCGCATCAACAAGCTCAAGTTCGACGTCCCCGAAGACTCCAAGGCGAACACGCGCGGGGCGATGACGGACGGCGACCTGTTCTCCTTCTACACGCTGACCGAGACGGAAACCTTCACCGCCGACGAGGGCGAGACGATTTACGTCATCACGGACGTCAGTTTCCGGCAGCCCGCGCCGAACTCGGTCACCGTTCCCGCCTCGCCGGACGCCCCCGCCCGAATCTTCGAAATCCTGAAGAAGTGACGACGCGGCCGCCCGCGCCTCCGGACG
>JBJEVP010000132.1:0-2460 GCA_051884475.1 Candidatus Spyradosoma sp. | reverse complement strand
TCAGAGCTGCTCGACGCTCTTGATCTTCACTTCGCCGTTGAAGGCGTTTTCGGGAGCGCCGATCGTGCGCATCGGGAAGACGAGCGTGGAGATCTTGTGCGACTCGGGGAACTTGTGCCGCACGGGACCGCCGATCTTCTTGCCGTCCGCGTAGAGCGTCACGTCGCGCCCGCGCGCCTCGACGGCGAGCTCGACGGTCTTGCCGACGGGCAGGATGTAGTCGAACGAGAAGTCCCACGCGTCGCGCGTGAAGCCGACTTTTCCCGTTTCCTTCTGCACCGCCTTGAACGCGCCGCAGGGCGCCGAAAAGAGGATTTCCTCTCCTTTGCCCGCCGCCGCGCGCCGCACGGTGAACGTGATCCGGTAGTTCGGTGCGAACGAATTGTCGCGCGGGAGCCGCACGAAGGAGCGTCCGCCCTTGAGCTTGAAGACTTTGCCGCCGCCGGAGACGTCCGCGTTCTCGCGTTCGGCGCGCTTGAGCTCGTCCGCGCTCGCGGGAACGTGCGCCGCCATCTTGAAGCGCGGGTTGATTCCCGGCGGCACGTCGATTTCGGCGAGCACCTTTTCGAAATCCGCGAACGGGCGGTCCGTTCCCGTCGCCCAGGTCTTTTCCGCGATGACGGCGGAGCTTTTCTGAATGCGGTCGAAGAGGTCGTAGTCGGTCAGCCCGGTGTCGCGTCGCCAGCTGTTGTCGTTCCAGAGCGCGAACTGCGCGCCGAGGAGCTTCGGGTGGCCGGGCGCGACTTTCTTGCTGCCCATCACGTGCGGCGCCCAGGTCGGGCCGTAGAGCTTCTGCAGGTTGAGCAGGTCGCCGTAGCCGCCGACGCTCCCGGTGCCGCTCGGCACGATGTAGGTGTCGCCGTCGAGAATGTTGATGATGTCGTAGCCGAGGTCGAGCGCCTCCTGCGGGTCCTGCCAGTGGAGCGACCAGATGTCCATCTGCACGCCTTCGGAGACGACGGGCGTGCCGCCGCGCTTGTAGCTGAGCGAGCCCCACAGCCGCGGCGTGTATCCGCGCGACTTCACGTATTTGAGCATCGCGTCCGCGAACGCGCGGTAGTCCTCCGAGGAGCCGTAATACTCGTCCGTGCCGATGTGGACGACGCCGCCGCGGAAGACTTTTCCCTCCTTGCCCGAGGGCTTGAGGTATTCGTCCATGACGCTCTGCACGTATTTCAGCGTCTCGTCGCGGTAGGTGCGCTTGCCGCCCTTCGGGTAGGGCGCGGACGAGGCGTCGAGCATCGCGGCGCGCTCGACGTCGTGCTCCTTGTGCACGCCGCCGCGGTACATCAGGTCGGGGCGCGCCTTGACGAAGCTCATCGCGTGCCCGGGAACGTCGATTTCGGGAACGATGCGCACGCCGTAGCCCTCGGCGGTCTTCTGCAGCGCGATGAAGTCTTTCTTCGTGTAGAAATAATCCGTGCTCGTGAGCCCGGGCACCTTGGATTCGAGGCGGAAGGCGGTCGGCGCGGCGGCCATGACTTCGTCGAGCGCGCGCTTCTTGTCCTCGGCGGACGCGTTTTTGCCGCAGGGAATCTTCGTGTAGTCGTGCAGCCAGATGAAGTTGTCGTTCAGGTGCAGCTGCAGGTCGTTGAGCTTGTAGAACGCCATCGTGCGCGCGACGTTCGCGACGGCCTCCTTCGTCGCCGGCTTGCGCCCGACGTCGTAGGAAAATCCGCGCAGCGGGTACTGCGGGTAGTCCGCGGCGTTCCCGCACGGGAACGAGGGCTTCGCGCCTTTTTTGCCGCCCATGGAGTTCTTGAAGCCCTGCAGCAGCGTCTGCGCCGCCCAGTTCGCGCCGACGGGAGCGACGCCGGAGACGACGACGCCGTTGCGCGTTACGGCGAGCTCATAGCCTTCCTCGCCGAGCCGCGCGTCCGCGCCGAGCTCGAACACGATCGCGCGCGCGGCGGGCTTTTCCTTCGCGACTTTGAGCTTCACGCCCGTGAGCGCGAAAAGGTCTCTGCGGAAATTGTTCACGTGCTCGGCGAGGAGCGGGTGCTTCTTCATCAGCGCGGGATCGCACCAGAGCGAGACGCCCGAATCGAGCTGGAACTCGCCCGTCTTGCCCTCCCATTCCTGAATCGCGGGAACGATCGCCGGCTTGCCCGCGCCCGTGTTGCCCGTGGAAAAAAGCACCGTCAGCGTGCGCGCGTTCTTTCCGTCCTTGTCGCCGACGGTCACGAGGCAGGTCTTGTCCGAAAGCGGGAAACGCATCGAGCCGTTCGGCGCGACGAGCTGCTCGAAGTCCGTCGCGAGGATTTTCGCGCCCTTGGCGTCTTTGGGCATGAACGCCGCGAACGACGCGCCGCGCTTGAACTCGGCGGCGGAGACGACGACGTCCGGCTTTTCGTTCGCTCCCGCGCGCGTGGGAACGCTCTGCGCGAAGGCGGGCACGCCGACCGCCGGGAACGCCGCGCACGCGAACGCGAGCGCGGAAAGCATAAGAAGGTGATTTTT